>CAVHIX010000118.1:0-6112 GCA_963636135.1 Anaerovoracaceae bacterium | reverse complement strand
TTGAGTGAATTCTGGAAAGATGATGGAATTTTGGTAAAAGGCCGCTGTAAAATCCAGGAAATTTTAGAATTTATTTGTAAATAGAAAAAATTGGAGTATAATTTTACTCATGGAAGACAAAACTATTGCAAATTCTAGTCCTGTGGGGCGGCATCTTGATGCCCTTGCAGATACAAAACCGGTTTCTTATTTAATGTTTAATCGCAAAAAAATCGAACTTGTTGCAAAAATTACGATTGGACGCGAATCCGATAATAGCATCGTTATTGATAATAAACTTGCGAGTCGTCATCACGCGATTATTCAGAAGATTAAAAATGTTTATTTCTTAAAAGACGAAAATAGCACGAACGGAACATATTTGAACGGCCAAAAAATCCCGGAAGGAAAATATGTTCGCTTAAATTTTGGAGATAAAATTACAATCGGAAACATGAGCCTTGTAATTTCTTAAAGTGCAAAATAATCTTTATAACAGAATTCAAGAATATTGTTCTCTAAAAACGCTACCGACACACGATTTTTTATTTAACCTGGCAGAAAAATCTTCTTTTGTTTTGGAAAATGAACCCAAAATTTTTAGGCCTTGGTCAAAAATGGGCGAGCCGGGCGGATTGATAGATTTTTCAAATTATAAAAAGCGTCTTCCGCTTGTGATTGTGCCGGATATTCACGCTAGAACTTATTTTATAAAAAATATTTTTGATTTTATTCCGCCAGAAGGATTTTTAGATTCTGAATATTCTGGAAAAACGATTTTTGAGGCATTAGAAAAAAAGGCCGTTCGCGTGGTTTGCGTGGGAGATGCATTTCATTCTGAACTTAGAGGACGTGAGCGGTGGAAAAGGGCCTACCTTGAATTTGAAAATGGCATTTTTGATGGCCCGAATATGAAAGAAGAAATGATGGAAAATTTAAATCTTCTTTGTATTTTAATGGAAGCAAAAATCGAGTTTACAAAAAATTTTCATTTTTTAAAGGGAAATCATGAAAATATAATGAATGTTTTTTCTTGTGGCGATTATCCTTTTCGGAAATTTGCCCAGGAAGGTGAAATGACGCGGCGTTTTATTCAGCATTTTTACGGCGACGATATTTTGATGATGATTAGTTACTGGGAAAATTCGCTTCCGCTTGTGGCGTCTTTCCCGAATTGTGTAATAAGTCACGCTGAACCTAAAAAATCGTTTAAAAAAAATCAGATTATAAATGGGAGATACAGTGAAGATGTTGTTTCTTCTTTGACTTGGACGCAAAATGATACGGCTGAGACTGGTAGCGTAAAAAAAATGCTTTTGGATTTGACAAAAAATCGGAATTATGAAGAACTTTTTTATTTTGCAGGGCATAGGCCAGTTTCCGGGAAATATAATTTGCGTCAAAATGGAAAATTCGTTCAGTTTCATAATCCGGAAGAACAAAATGTGGCGTTAGTTTATACAAATAAAATTTTTAATCCTGAAGAAGATATAATTTCTGTAATTTAAATGGGAGTGTTATAAAAATGGCGGAACAAATTCCTGAAGTAATCGGAAAATATAAAGTTTCTGGAATAATTGCAAAAGGCGGAATGGGCGTAGTTTACAAAGCTGAGCACCCTTCGCTAAAACGGCAAGTTGTTATTAAAAAAATGACGGCCCGAAAAAATGCTACAAATATAGAACGATTTAAACGGGAAGCGCAGATTTTGCTTGACCTTCAGTGCCCGAATATTGTTCACCTTTTTGATTATTTTCAGGAAGGCTCTTATCGTTATATGGTCGAAGAACTTGTTGACGGCCTGGCGCTCGATAAACTTTTGCGAAAACAGACGATTTTGTCGCCGCAAGTTGCCCTTTTAATCTTGCAGGATTGTTGTTTCGCTTTAAAATATGCTCATTCAAAAGATATTGTTCATCGTGATATAAAACCGGGAAATATTTTAATTTCAAAACGGGCAGAAATCAAACTTGCTGATTTTGGAATTGCAACTGACACTGAAAAAGGCGATGACATAACGCAAAGTGGGGTTGCCCTTGGAACTCCAGCGTATATGCCCCCGGAACAATTTGAAAATAGTGCGAATGTTGATCAGCGAGCCGATATTTATGCGCTCGGAATTATGCTTTACGAAATGGTAACGGGCACAAAACCGTATGCCGGAACTTTATCCGTAGAAAATTTAAATACGATTAAAAAAGGAAAATATATTCATCCGCGAAAGATTGACAAAACGATTCCGTGGGTAGTTTGCCACCTGATTAAAAAAATGCTTAAGCCAAAAGCGAGTCACAGATTTCAGTCTATAAATCCGATTTTAAAAAAGGCAAAATCTTATTTAAAACATTACGATGTTCACGCGATTCGGGTTCAGCTTGCAAGAATGATAATCAGCTCAAAGCCGATAAAAGAAGAGCCTTTTGTCCGAAAAGATTTAAAACAGCGAAAAATTGCATTAATTTGTTCTTCAGTTGCGGCGTTTTTAATTCTTTTTGCATTCAGCTGGACACACGGTTGGATTCATAAAACTATTTTGAGTAAATTATATTTTCCAGTTGCAGTTGAAATGGAAATGCCTGGCACAAGCGCAGAAGGCTCAAGTCTTCCGGCGTCAGTATTTTTTTACGAAAATGACGGTAAAAAGATTCCGAATGCGATTGATGTTTTAAACGGAAAAACTTGTCAGCGAACTTTTAAAAGCCTCGATGAAAAAACGAAAAATCAGCGTAACAAAAAATATAAATCATCTCCTGCTTATTTGCGCGAAGGAAAATATCGGGCAAAAGTTGTAATCGGGCCGTACATTTTCTGGAAATCGTTTGAGGTAAAAGACAAGGGGCTAAACATAAAATACGATTTTTTAAAAAATATGAAACGAAATGTAAAAGTCACTCCGCACGCGTATAATTCTAAAACCGGCGAAGAAATCACTTCAAAAACGGAAGTTTACATTTTGAACGAAAAAAATGCCTGGATTCTGCTTGAAGATTTTCCGAGTGAAAAGTTAGTCGGCGGAAGCGTTTATCAGTTCAGGTTTGTTTCGTCTGGATTTTCTTCGGAACAATTTGGTTTAAAATTGGATTGGTTCCAGGATGAACTTTTTATTTCTGCGAATTTGACCCCTGAATCAGATTAAAAAATTTTATTTTCATTTTTATAAACTTTTCTGGCAAAATTCCGAAAATTTTTAAAAGTTATTTTGGAGGAATTATGCCATTTAAACAGGGATACGCCGCTTATCAAAACACGAATATTAAAACTGCAAGCCAGGGAAAACTGGTCGTTCTTTTGTACGAAGCAGCTGTAAAAAATTTGACTTCTGCGATGACTTTGGTTGATGAAGAAAATCAGATTCTTCCGCAAAATATTGAAAAATTTGGAAAATTAATTCAGAAATCTCAGGCGATTATTACAGAACTTCAGGTTTCGCTCGATATGGAAAAAGGCGGGGAAATCGCGAAAAATCTTATGTCGCTTTACATTTTTTTTAATCAGGAATTGATTGAGGTCAGCATAAAACACGACAAAACAAAACTTGAATATGTAAAAAATCAGATGAACGAACTTTTAGCGGCGTGGCGGCAAATTTCTTCTTCTACGGGAAACATTCAGCCTCTTCAAACTCAAACTTTAAATATTGAAAGTTAACGGGGGAAATTATGGCAAATTTTACTGAACAGGAAATCGACGAAAGGGTAGAGATTTTAAAAAAATTAAAATCACTTTTGGAATCTGAACGAAATAAATTCCGTGAATATTTAAAAGTTTTGGAAACACAGGAAATTTCGATTCAAAATGAAGATACAGTTTCGATTGCGGCCCACACAAAACTCGAAGAAGAAGTTGTAAAAAATATTTCAAACATTCAAAAAGTGATTGTTCCGATGACAGAACTTTATAAATCTGCAAAAATTGAAAATCCACTTGAAAATGATGAAAATATTTTAAAAATTCAAAATGATTTAACTGAATTACAGAAAAAAGTGAGTATTCAAAATCAGAAAAATCAAAATCTTTTGCGGACAATCCTTCCAAAAGTTAAAGTCCAGATTGAAAATTTTAGAAATCCGTACAAAAATTTAAAAAATGTTTACGGTCAGACTGGCGCAACGGGCTCTCTTGTAGAAGTTAACGCTTAAATGATTGCTTTAATCGTGGCATATTCAAAAAAAACTCGTGTAATCGGCGCAAATGGGAAAATTCCTTGGCAAATTCCGGGTGAAAAAACGCGATTTAAAAATCTTACAACGCAAAATGTCGTGATTATGGGGCGAAAAACTTTTGAAGAAATAAAAAATCCGCTTCCGAATCGAATAAATATTGTACTTTCAAAAACAAAATTTTTTTCCGCAGAAAATTTATTCACTGTAAAAACTTTTGACGAAGCGGTGAGCCTTGCAAAATCTTTTAAAAAAGACATTTTTTTTGCTGGCGGCGAGCAGATTTATAAAAAGGCCCTTCCATTGTGTGAAAAATTATTCATTACAGAAATTTTTGCAGAATTTTCGGGCGACTCGTTTTTTCCGGAAGTTAAAAAAGAAGATTACAAAATCAGCCTTGAAAAACAAGATTTAAAAAACGGATTTGAATATTTCACTTACACAAAAAAATAAAATAAAGATTGCATTTTGCGGATTCTAGTGTATATTTAAAGTATAAGGTTTTAAGTTTCTTAAAATCAATGCTTTACAACACCTGGAGGATTATTATGAATACATCAGTAAAAGCAGTCGGATTTACAATGAATCCAAAACAGTCAGAAATGGTTGAATCTAAATTAAAAAGAATTTCTTATGCTGAAGATTTGATTATCGATCTTTTAATTCATGTAAAATTTGAAAAGAAATTTAGTTTTGATACAACTGTAAACTTCAGATGGGGTGCTTCTTCTCATGTAACTGGCGAAGATTACGATTTTGGTGCCGCCTTAAATGCCATGATGGATGTGCTCGATAACAAAATTAAAAAAGAAAAAGACAAAATCCAGGGAAGATAAAAATTTTTTGGTAGAATAAATCAATGCCACTTTCATTTTTGGGAGTGGCATTTTTGTTTTTAAAGGGATTTTATAAAATTTAAAAGAAGGGGGGCGTTGACAAAATCTTCTTTTTTGTGATAGAAAAAAATATATATAAAATGGAGGGAGCAAAAAATGTTTGTTTCTAATTTTAAAAAACTATTGCAGATTTTTGCGGTAGGCCTTTTAATTTGTGTATGGGGGGGTGTAAAGTAAACGGCGATTCGTCGGATTCAACTCCTACTAAAACTTATACAGTTTCGTTTGTAAATGAAAAAGATGAAACTATAGGAACACAAATTATTAGCGTTTCCGGAAATGATGTTTTTGGGGATGGAGTTTATTACAATTATTACACGCTAAAAAAAACTGGCTATCTTGTTAGTTCCTTAAAAGATGAAGATGGAACAATTTACAACGATGGCGAAAAATTCAAATCTACAAAAGATTCAAAAGTGTATGTTTCTTACACGCCAATCAAGTACAAAATAAAATTTGAAGATTATTATTCTTATATTGGTGAAGAAAATTTGCCTTCCGTTATAGAATGTACTTATGACCAGGAAATCGAACTTCCGGGTGCTGATTTTGAATATTCTTCTTCGGAAAGTAGTGTTCAGCGTTGTGAAGGTTGGAAAGATTCTTCTGGGAATAAATTGTATTCTGGTCGTGAAAAAGTAAAAAATCTTTGTGCTGAAAATGGAGCAATAATCTCTTTAAAAGCAAGTTTTTATTATGTTGGAAAAATAGGCCTTACATTCTGTCCAAACGGCTATTCTGGGGATTCTTCAAATAAAACTTTATATTATGAAAAAGATCAGAAGGTCGATACTTCAGAGATTCCAGAAGCTACAAAAACGGGATATTCGCTTGATGGTTGGTATCTTTCAACTGATGAAGAAAAGACTTTAATCGATTTTACAACTTATACAGTTACAGAAAGAGTTTATTTTTACCCGAAATTTTCATTAAAGAATTTTACAGTTACTTTTGTTTCTGATAAAGGAACTGCCCCGGATGCAAAAACTCTAGAATACAAAAGTTATGCTTATTATTATAGTGATACAGATTATTATACAAGTTCTTATAAAATTTCTGGAGTTCCCGGTTATACTC
>CAVHIX010000117.1:0-6123 GCA_963636135.1 Anaerovoracaceae bacterium | reverse complement strand
TTCCTTATAGTAACGAAAAAACTTTTTTTCTCTCAACCGACACGTGTCGGTTCAATTTTTTTTTACTCTTTTGGATATTTTGCTTTTAATTTTAAATATGTATTTGCTTCTGCTGTTGTATTTTTTAGTCCAGGAAATAGCATCGGAGCATTTAATTCATCTTCAAAAATCTGATTCCATTCTTCCGGATAATTATTTTTATACCAAAACATATCTTCTTTTTCTTGATTTACTTGTCTTTTTTCGTCTATCAAATATTTTGAATCTGTTTTTTTTATTATTTTTGAATCTGTTATTTTGTTAGAACAATAAAAGCGCCATTTATAATTACCTACGCTAATTTTTTCGTATCCTAAATTTATTTGAATATTTGTTTTTTTGTTTATTTCTTCACAAGGATTTTTAATAACAAATCGAACAAAATCTCGTCTTTCTTTGTATTCTGTTTTTTTTATATCAAAAAGACTTCGGATTTCATTTTCAGTTAATTCAAACCACCATTCATTTTGTAAATTGCCATTTTTTCCCTCAAAACCCATTTTATTTTTAACAAATCCGTAATATCTCATTGCATAAAAACTTTGTAAATTTCCAATTTCTAAAAGTTCAAATGCTGTATATCCAATTTTAAAATCAAAAAAATCTGCTATTTCTTGATTAAATTTTAAACAGACATCTCCGTTTCCCATTACTTCAACTCTTTGAAACCATAATAATTTTCGAAGCCATATTTTTTCAGTTCCTCGATTATTAGGATTTTCAAGAATTAAAATACTTCGAGAAAGTTCATTTGTTGCTTTATTTATTAATTCTAATGTTTTAGAACCTATAGGAATTCCTAATTTTTCACAAAATTCATTTTTAGAAAAACCACAGTAAATATTTTTTTTGTTTGGTTCAATTGGATTTTTTTCTTGAACAGTTTTATATAACGAAAAAAGAATCATTTTATAAGCAAGAGCTGACCCTTTAAAAATAGCATTTGTAAATTCATTTGGTTGTTTAGAAATGTCTTTTTTTAAGTTATCAATGGGAATTAATTTGTCAATTTTCATAAAAAACTCCTATTTAAATATTATTAGTATTTAAATATTTAACATATGTATAGTATGGTTAATTCATTGTATTATAAAGAATTATTTTTTACCCCCCCCAAAAAATGTGGAGTAAAGTCCAAAAAAATGTGGAGTAAAGTCCAAAAAATGTGGAGTAAAGTCCAAAAAAATGTGGAGTAAAGTCCAAAAAATGTGGAGTAATTTTTTTTATAGTTTCCACATTTTTTTAATGTATTTTTTTTACTTTTTTTTGTCAATGACGGATTTTTATAATGTCCACATTTTTTAATAAAAACTCTTTTAACTTTTATGATTAAAAGTTTAGGCTAAACTGTATTATAAATTTGTTCTGTAACGCAAAAAAATAGGGTTTTTAAGGGAAATAAAATTAAATTAATATAAAATCATAACTAATGCCTAAAAAACGCTCCTAAATCGTTTTTAGGCATTTATAAAGTCATTAATTATAAATTTGTCTTCGATGACCAACTTCTACAACGAAAATACAAAGTTCATTATCTTTAATTTGACATAAAATTCTGTAATCTCCAACACGATAACGCCAAATCCCACGCAAATTTCCAACAAGGGATTTTCCCCTTGAACGAGGATCATCAAGCTGAGAAATTTCTGTAAGAAAATCAACTATTCGTTTTTGAATAATTCTATCAAGTTTAGAAAGTTGTTTTAAAGCTTTATCTGAAAAACTAATTCTCATAATCCTAGTTCCTTACGAACTTCATCAAGTGAATAAGTTTTTTTATCGCTATTTTCAAATTCTGTTAATGCAACAACAGCTGTTTTATAATCTTCCAAATCTTCAAGACATTGGTTTAAATATAAATTTACGGCTTTATTTATAAACCAAGAACGAGTACAACCGCGTTCTACACAATAATTATTAATTTTTTGATACATATCCGGTTGAAAACTAAAACTCATAACTTTTGAAACTCTATTATTCTGCATAAATAACCTCCTAATTTGTGTTTTAGTAATAATTGTAATACAATTATTACTAAAACACAATATTTTTATTAAAAAAGACTTAATTTACAAGCTCTCATGGTAGAAAAAAATCATTGTATTACAAAAAAAATAAAGACATTACAAATAAATCTTTATAATACAATGAATTACATCTGTTTGTACTACAAACTTTTATCTTGCGTCTAAGAGTTAAGCGTTTTTCTTTATTTTTTTTAAATTGGTCTTTATTTTCAAAATTTTCTAAAATTTCTCTAAAAATTTGCCTAAAAAATACCCTTAGTAGTAGGAAATTCCATATACTAACGAAAAAATCATTTTTATTTTTTCAAAAAATTCATCAAAATTCGCCCAAATTTCGCCTTTTTTTCATATTACTATATGGAATTTCCTTATAGTAACGAAAAAACTTTTTTTCTCTCAACCGACACGTGTCGGTTCAAAAAACAGCAGCAGCGGAAACTCCTTACTTGCAATTTATCTCAATTTTATTTATAAAGAAAAGGAACTCTGCTCACCCAAGGAGTTCAAATTTGTTTATTCTCACAGAAAAACCCAATGTTTCAAACGATTTTGCAAAGGCTCTGTCCTGCACAAAAAACGGAAATCTTTACTCAAATCAAGATTTTGTAATTTCAAATTGCCGAGGGCATTTATTCAAACTAGAAGAACCGCTTCATTACACAAAAGATTTTCTTCCGGTTATTCCTCAAAAATTTGAATACAAAATAAACGAAACAACAAAATCTCAAAGTCTATTCATCTTAAGTCTTTTAAAAAAATACAAATTCGATGAAATTTTAATCGCAACTGACGCCGATCGGGAAGGCGAAATCATCGCTCGTGAATGTCTTTTAATGGCAGGGATTACAGATTTTTCTCGCATAAAAAGATTCTGGGTTTCTCAGGCTCTAACAAAAAATGTAATTTTAGAAGGAATAAAATCCGCTCGACCATTATCAGAATACAATTTGCTTTCTGCACAAGGATTTTCTCGACAACACGCTGACTGGCTTTGCGGAATGAATTTTTCTCGTTATATGACAAAAAACGCAAACACAAAATTGACAGTCGGTAGAGTTCAAACAGCGATTTTAAATGTAATTTACGAACGCTGCACAGAAATCAAAAATTTCAAAACTGAAAAATATTTTGAAATCTACGGAACATTTGAACCGACACGTGTCGGTTCTACCGCAATTCAGTGCAAAGGGCTTTATTTTGAAAACGAAATAAATAAATTTCCCACAGATAAAACAGAATTAAAAGAATTAGAAAATCTCCCGGCAAAATTAAAATCTCAAACTGAAGAAGAAAAATCAATTTTTCCGCCAGAATTGTATAATTTGAATTCACTTCAAAAAGACGCCTTTAAATATTTTGAATATTCTGCCCAAGAAACTTTGGATATTATCCAGGAACTTTATGAAAAATTAAAATGCGTTTCTTATCCTCGAACACCAAGCAAAGTTATGGGAAGTGAAAATGTTGAATTGTGTAAACAGATTTTTGAAACACTTTCTAAAAATTATCCAAAATTCCAACAACTTTTCCAGGAAGAAAATTTTTCGCTTTCAAATACTCGCTGCTTCAATGACAAAAAACTTGAAGCTCACCACGCAATAATTCCGTTAAATGTTCTTCCGGAAGTTGCAACTGAAAAGCAAAAAAATGTCTACAATCTGATTTTAGAAAGATTTTTTAAAGCATTTTTACCAGAAGAAAAATATCTAAAACAAACCATAATTCTAACAGTGAATGAAAAAACATTTAAAATCTCCGGAAGAAAAATTCTTTCTCCAGGATTTAAAAAATATGAAAATCTTTTTTCAAAATCACAAACTGAAAATCAAAATGAAACAGAAACAAATTTACAAAATCTCAGTGAAATTGATTTTAATTCATTAAAACTTTCAAAAATCGAATCAAAAGAAAAGTGGACTAAACCGCCAAAATATTTTAATGAAGCGTCAATTTTATCTTTTATGGAAAATCCAAAACAGAACCGACACGTGTCGGTCGAAGAAAATCAAAAATTAGTAGGGCTTGGAACTCCGGCAACTAGGCACTCATTTATTCCAAAACTTTTAAAATTAGGCTACATCGAAATTGAAAAGAAAAATTTTCTCACCACAAAATTAGGCGAAAATCTGCTTTCCGCATTAAAATCTTCTCCGCTAAAATCTGTTACAGACATCGAAGAAACTACAAAATGGGAAGAACGCCTTTCCGAAAATCCTCAAAAATTTGAAACTGAAATGAAATCTTTCGTTCTTGAATCTGTTTCAAAAAATATGAATCTTAATTACGCTGATTTTTCACAAAATGAAATTCTATGCCCAATTTGCAAAAAACCGATTAAAGAATCCGAAAAAAGTTTTTTCTGCACAGGCTACAAAGAAGGCTGCAAATTTCAATCGCTCTGGAAAGAAACTCGAGGAACAAAATTTTCAAAAAGCGATATAAAATCTTTGTGCGAAGGCAAAAAAACATCTCTCAAAAAATGCCTTAAAAAAGACGGCTCTCAAACTTACGAATGCCGATTCTTTTTAAATCCAGAAAAAAACTTTTCACTAGAACCAATTTTTGAACCGACACGTGTCGGTCGTAAAAAATAAAATCTCTTTCTTTTGAAAAAAAAGTTTGACATATCAAAACCAATTACTTATCTTTAAAGTATGAGTTTTGATATGTTTAAATAACCAACTTTCAAAATTTTCATTAAAGATTTTGAGCGTTGAAACTATCAACACTTCAGGAAATCCGCTTAATGAAAAATCACATAAAAAACAAACATTTAACAATGTTTGAAAGGTCTTTAATTCAACTCAGATTAAAAGACGGCTGGACAATTTACAGAATTTCAAAAGAAATCGGCTGTGCTTACAATACAGTTTCAAACGAAATAAAAAGAGGAACTGTTCTTTTGTATAAAAATCTTAGGCATTGTTACCGTGCAAAAGAAGGGCAGGAAATCTATTTACAGAATAGAAAAAATTCTCACCGGACTGGAAAATTTTCAAACTGCCAAGATTTCATTTCTCAAATTGAAATTAATTTTTCAGATCCGCTAAAACTCTGGTCGATTGACGCTTCAATAGGAAAACTAGAATTACTAAAAAGATTTTCAAAAACAAATTCAGTCTGTACAAAAACACTTTACAACTGGATTCACAAACAAAAATTAAAAATCTCAATTTCAGATTTACCAGAATGTTTAAAACGAAAAAAATCAAAAATCAGGAACACCCAAAATAAAATGAACTTAGGCACAAGTATAGAATTTCGTCCGGCTGAAATCGCAAATAGAAATTCATTTGGTCATTGGGAAATCGACACAGTAATCGGAAAAAAATCTGGCAAAAATAAAGTAATTCTTACAATCGCAGAACGCCTTACAGATTTTTACATAACACGAATTATAGAATCAAAAACCGCTTTTGCCGTAAACTCAGAAATTAAAAAACTACAAAAAGAATTCGGAAACAATTTTTCAAAAATCTTTAAAACAATCACTTCCGACAACGGTCTAGAATTTGCTTTACTTTCCAAACTTGAAAAAAAATCTGACACAAAAATTTATTTCGCACATCCGTATTCATCTTTTGAACGAGGAATAAACGAACGGCACAACAGAATTTTAAGAAAATTCGTCCCAAAAAGTTTTGACATAAACAAACTAAAACCAGAAGATTTAGAACATTTTGAAAACTTAATAAACGGACTTCCAAGAAAAAGATTAAACTACCGCACCCCAGAAGAATTATTCAACGAACAGTTAGACATAATCTACAAACGAGAATGACAATAAATTTGTAAAATCATTTTCTCAAAAAAAAGACTACCCAAAAAGGTAGCCTAAATTCTCATATTCTAAAGAACTTTCCACAAGGTCAAATTTCTTAAATTTTAATAAAAAAGTAAAATCCAGAACCGACACGTGTCGGTTGTAAGAAAAAAATCTAAAATTCTTTAAAAAATTTGAAAATTTTAAGAATTTATTTCAATTTGATATTGCAATTTTTGAATTTAAAATTTTTATAAAAAGTTCGTTATTTTGTAGCAAATTTCACTTTGAACA
>CAVHIX010000116.1:0-6154 GCA_963636135.1 Anaerovoracaceae bacterium | reverse complement strand
GAATTGCAGAAAGATACTGTTCCGCCCGCCCCTTTTTTTTAAGCATTGAATAGGAAAATTTCTTATTTTCTTTTGCCAATTGAGCTGGAATTGAATCAAAAACCTGATTTATTCTTGCCAAAAGAGTTAAATCAACTTCTTCGTGTTCATTTTCATCAAGATGCTTTCCAAAATCGTCTTTGTATTCTTCAAGAATATCTTTTTGTTCTTCGTAAACAACATTCATATCATTTGTAGAAATAAATCTGTCAACAATATATGGCAAGCCACCCACGCAAATGTATTCCCTAAAATACCTTAGCATTGCAGAATGAAGCACAGGACTTACAGGTGTTTTTTCTTGGTAACAGCATCTTAATTCTAAAATTACACTTTCATCAATTCCCTTTGCCCATAAGAATTCTTCAAAATCCATAGGTTTCATATAAATGATGTGTTCAAAACCAGTCGGAATTCCTCGTCCTCTTTTATGATTATACCCTTTTATTCCAAGCAGTGAACCTGTACAGATTACATCATAACGACCGTCCAACATAAAAGATTTTATGCTGGCTCTTGCGTTTACACATTCCTGAACTTCATCAAAAATTAAAATTGTTTTTCCAGGTACAAAATGAATGTTTGGAATCAAAGCGGAAAGTTCAAGTGTAATTCTATTGATGATAAAATCGCCTTCAAAGACTTTTTTTGCACTTTCGTTGTCTTTAAAATTGATATAAACCACATTTTCATAATTTTCTTGGGCAAATTGCTGAACAATATATGTTTTTCCAATCTGTCGCATACCTTTTAACACCAAGGCTTTTTTCTTGCCGCCAGCATTTTTCCATGCAATAAGGTCATTTATTATCTTTCGCTTGAACATAATTATAAACTACACTTTTTTAAGGCAGTTTTCAAGATATTGATACACTTTTTTAAGGGAGTTTTTAGCGACTTAGTGCACTTTTCCATTTATAAAAAAAACCGCGAAAAACTGGAAAATTTGCTTTTTTGCTACAAGTTTTATATAATTCTTCTATGACCGACTACCACGTACACATAGGACAATATTTTGAAATTTATCACCAGGCACAAGACGTTTTTGCCGCATTAAAAGCGGCGGGATTTTCGGAAGCCTGGTTTTCTTCTACTTCTAGCGAAATTTACTGCAAAACCAGCCCCGATGTTTTGTGCGGAAAATGCAGCGTTCCACAGGAAGATTTGCCAAGTGCAAAAGGCCTTTACGATTTTTTACACGATGAAATGAAGTGTGCTTTACAAACTGCCGCCGAAGTGGAGATAAAAGCCCACGCACTCTGCTGGATTGTACCAGAACTTTACTGGGAAAATCCTGATTTTTATATAGAAGACGCTTTTTCAAAAGTCGATTACGAGGGTTTTAAAATTCATCCGTGGGCTCAAAATTGGAATCTTTCAGATAAAAAAATCTATAATCTTGCAGACCGTGTTTTTTCTTATGCAGAAAATCACGGCTTAAAAATTTTGATACACACAGGCGAAAGCGAAAATGACCTGCCAAATTTGTTTGAAGACTTTTTCGCCCGCTATCCAAAGGCGAAAGTTCAGTTGGCACACGCAAAGCACCTTGAACTCACGCTAAAGATGCTAAAAAAATATCCTAATCTCACTTGCGACAGTGCTTTTGCTCCAAAAGAAAATCTTGAAAAAATCCAGCAAGCAGGTTTTGCAAACCGCATACTTTTTGGAAGCGATTACCCTATGAATATTTTTCCATAAAAAACCTACACATACCACACCAGAATCGCCGAAACGCTTTCTCTGATTGAATACTATATTGGTCGGAAAATAAAAATCTTGCAAGAATAAAAACGCCCTCCTCTATTTCTAAAAAAGTCCACCTTAAAAATGTTGTACCAATACAAAAAGTCCGCCTTAAAAATGTTGAATATTTACATTTTTTCCTATACACTTTCTGTATGCAACGTGATTTTATAAAAAAACTAGAACAATGGAAAAACTCTTCAAACCGTAAGCCCTTAATCATTCAAGGAGCAAGACAGGTAGGCAAAACCTGGATTATGAAAGAATTTGGTAAGACTTATTTTAAAAACAGCCTTTACATTAACTTTGAAAACGATTCCCGACTGAAAAATATTTTTGAAGATGATTTTGACATAAAGCGAATTCTTCTTTTACTTTCCGCAGAAACTGGAATTTCCATAAATGCACAGGACACGCTGATTATTTTTGACGAAATTCAGGAATGTCCCAAAGCCCTGACTGCATTAAAATATTTTTTTGAAAATGCCCCTCAGTATGCCGTTGTCTGTGCCGGAAGCCTTTTGGGAATCGCCCTGCATTCGGGAACGTCTTTTCCGGTTGGAAAGGTGGATTTTCTGGAACTTTTTCCCCTTACCTTCAAAGAATTTTTGCTCGCCCTAAATGAAACAGCCCTTGTTGAAATTTTAGAAAGGCTTGACCAGAAGATGATTCTTGCACTGAAAACTAAATTTATTGAACGCTTAAAAGAATATTATTTTGTTGGCGGAATGCCCGAAGCAGTTCTTGCTTTTATTTCGGAAAATGATTTTAACAAAGTCCGAAAAATCCAAAAAAATCTTTTAAATTATTATGAGCAGGATTTTTCAAAACACGCTCCTTTGAACCAGGTACCTCGCTTAAATCTTATCTGGTCTTCCATTCCAAAACAATTGGCAAAAGAAAACCGCAAATTTATTTACGGTCAGTTGCGAACCGGTGCCCGAGCAAAAGATTTTGAAATTGCAATTCAATGGCTTTGTGACTGCGGTTTGATTCACAAAGTCCACAATGTTTCAAAACCTGGCTTTCCATTAAAAAGTTATGAAGATTTTGACTCTTTTAAAATATACCTGAATGACACAGGTCTTTTAGCGGCTATGGCAGATTTAGACGCAAAAACGCTTTTGAACGGAAATGATTTTTTTACGGAATTCAAGGGTGCACTTTCTGAACAGTATATTTTGCAGGAATTAAAGGCAAATTTTGATTTCCCGATTTTTTACTATTCGACGCCAAATTCCAGTGGCGAAATAGATTTTTTAATCCAAGCAGAGGGCAAAATTATTCCGATAGAAGTAAAGGCAAACGAAAATCTGCAGGCAAAAAGCCTTAAAGCCTTTCATCAAAAATGGCAAAATGAAATTTCCGTCCGTACTTCTCTTTCTGATTTTAGAAAAGATGATTGGCTTATAAATGTTCCACTGTATGAAATTTATTTAATGAATAAATTGATAGATTACTGAAAATGACCTGCCTAATTTATTTGAACCATTTTTTCGCCCTCTATCCAAAGGCAAAAATTCAAAAACGCCCTCCTCTATTTCTAGAAAAGGGCCCACTCTAAAATATGAAACTTTCTTCTAATTTTCTAACTTATTTTACAAATTCCTGCCAGTTCTGAGCTTTTCCTGTAAAGATTTTTTCTACATCATTTTTAGTAAGATTTTCAACTGGGTTTTCGTTATTTACAACTACTGCGATTCCGTCGATTGCGATTGTGATTTCGTTTACGCCTTTTGCTTTTTCAGAATCTTTTACTGCGCGGCTTGCCATTCCGATATCACAAGTTCCATTGATTGCATTGATTACGCCTGTTGTTGAATCTGAAGTCTGAAGTTCAATCTGTACATCTGGATTTACGCTTTTGTAACCTTCGATTAATTTTTCCATTACTGGAGACACTGAACTTGAACCTGAAACTACAACTTTTCCTTTAAGGTTAGAAGATTTGTAAGATTTTTCAACTGGGATTTTAATATATTTATTTGCAGCAATGATTGCCTGTCCGTTTTCACTTAAAATGAAATCAATAAAATCTGAAGCAACTTCGCTTAAATTATTCTGAACTACGATATTAAATGGACGAGCGATTTTGTAAGATCCGTTATTGATATTGTTAACACTAGCATCACTTCCATCGATTTTTACAGCTTTTACAGCAGAACTTAAAGAACCCAATGAAACATAACCGATTGCATATTTATTTCCGGC
Source organism: Anaerovoracaceae bacterium (assembly GCA_963636135.1). GTDB lineage: Bacteria > Spirochaetota > Spirochaetia > Treponematales > Treponemataceae > Treponema_D. The sequence continues at coordinate 2,158 of CAVHIX010000116.1, read as the reverse complement.
AACTGTTGTGAGCATTACGGCTGTTGAGTTTGTGATTGAAGCTTCGTCTGTTGTGTAGTCAACTTTTTTACCCTGATCATTTTTCTTTTCTACACCAAAAAGTTCAACGAATGCGCCACGAGTTCCTGAACCTTCTTCTCGGCTTAAAACATTGATTGAAGAATTTTTATTCCATTTTGATTCTGAACATCCAAATAAAGAAAGGCCTGCAGCAAATACACATAAAACGCCAAGAGATTTTACCAAATTAATTTTTTTCATATTTACCTCCAAGTAAATTCAACTTTAATTTCATAACTAAAAAATAGTTGAAAATTGTAAAGAAAATAAGAAATGATTGTTAAATTTATGTTAATAAACACCCCTTTTGTTCAGAATTTAATGAGATTTAAAAAAAATCCGTAAGATTGTAAAACTTTAAGAAAAACTGTAAAATCAGAATGTTTATAGAAGAGTATAATAAAAACTTTGTCTAGAATAGCGTCAAAGTTTTTATTCACAAGTTTGCGTCGCAAACTTAATTATATACTACACATTCTCATTACATTACGAATGTGCATAAAAAGTCAAATCGGAAATTGATATTTTCTCATTGACTTTTTATAGGAGTAAATATGGCAGATACAATGCACGAATTGCAGAAAAATCCAAATTGGAAAGGTCGTCGTGGTCCGGTCGTTCTTGTTATTATGGACGGCGTTGGATATGGAAAATATGTTGAAGGGGATGCCGTTAAAGCTTCCAAAATGAAATATTTGGACTGGTTCACTGCAAACTGTCCGCACACTCAGCTTAAAGCACACGGAACTGCCGTAGGTCTTCCAAGCGATGACGATATGGGAAACAGCGAAGTAGGACACAACGCAATCGGTTGCGGTCGCGTTTTTGCACAGGGAGCAAAACTTGTTGGCGAATCAATTAAATCTGGTTTAATGTACGAAGGTGCAACCTGGAAAAAATTAATTAAAAATGTAAAAGATAAGAATTCCGCTCTTCACTTTATCGGTCTTGTTTCTGACGGAAACGTTCACGGTCACATTGACCACTTAAAAGCAATGGTTGCACAGGCTAACAAAGAAGGAATTAAAAAAATCCGCGTTCACGCACTCCTTGACGGTCGCGATGTTGACCCAACTTCTGCCCTTACATTCGTTACTCCTCTTGAAGAATATTTGGCTTCTTTTAAAGATGCAGACTACAGAATTGCAAGCGGCGGCGGACGAATGTTTATTACAATGGACCGCTACAATGCAGACTGGCCGATGGTTCAGCGTGGCTGGTACGCTCATGTTTTAGGCGAAGGCCGTCAGTTTGAAAGTGCAACAAAAGCAATCGAAACTTACCGCGCAGAAAACGCAGGTCTTTTGGATCAGGATATGCACGAATTCGTTATTACAGAAAACGGAAAACCAGTTGGAACAATCAACGATGGCGATTCTGTAATTCTTTACAACTTCCGCGGTGACCGTGCCCTTGAAATTACAAACGCATTTGAAGCAGGTAGCGAATTTAACCACTTTGACCGAAAACGAGTTCCAGTTTGCGAATACGCTGGAATGATGGAATACGATGGAGACGCTCACATTCCACATCAGTATTTGGTAAATCCTCCTAGCATTGATAGAACAATGGGCGAATACCTTACAAAATCAGGCGTTCACCTTTTGGCAATCTCTGAAACTCAGAAATACGGACACGTAACTTACTTCTTTAATGGAAACAAACAGGGAAAATTCGACGAAAAACTTGAAGATTATGTTGAAATTCCAAGTGATGTAGTTCCATTTGAACAGCGCCCATGGATGAAATGTGCAGAAATTACAGACAAAGTAATTGAAGCAATTAAATCTGGAAAGTACGACCACATCCGCTTAAATTATCCAAACGGCGATATGGTTGGCCACACTGGAGTTTTCAATGCTGTAGTTTGTTCTATGGAAGGAATGGATTTGCAGTTAGGAAGATTAAAGGCTGCCATTGACGAAGCAGGCGGAATCTTGTGCCTTACAGCAGACCACGGAAACAGCGACGATATGTACGAACACGCAAAAGACGGCTCTGTAAAATTGGATAAAAACGGCGAGCCAAAAGCAAAAACATCGCACTCGTTAAACCCAGTTCCAGGAATCATCTATGACCCTGAATACAAAGGCGAATA
>CAVHIX010000115.1:0-6179 GCA_963636135.1 Anaerovoracaceae bacterium | reverse complement strand
TGTAAAAGTTTTTTCTAATTCTGATAAAACAGTTTTAAATGCTTCAAGATTTTTGTCACGACGGTAAATCATACAAACATAGTGAAAAATTTCGTCGATTAATCCCATTGCATTTACGGAACCGGCAGCAACTCTTTTGTTCGACTGATTTCGTTTATCAAAAAGCTGATTTAATTTTTCTGTAAAGATTTTTACATTTTTTAAATCTTTTATAACGACATTTCCAGAAGAAGAATAAAGTTTTCCATCAAATTGACATAAATCGCGTATTTTCTTTCCGATGTGAAATTCATTGTAAGAAATATTCATATTAACCTTCCTATTTATGAGAATCAGCTATTGTTTTTATTTTTTGAATTAAATCTTCATCTTTTGAAATTTTTTCGATAACTTCTGGTAATCGGTAAGTCCAGTTGAAAGTTGAAACTGTGCCTGGAATATTTACGCGTTCTTTATCAGAATCTTCGAGCCAATATTTTTGTTCAATAGAAAGAAAATCCTGTAACGGATGAATGCACCAAAGACAATTTGCTTTTGCAGCGGCACAAAGATACTGAAAACCTTTTTCTGGAGAGTAAGATTCGTTTGCAATTTTGTTAATTTTTTGAGAATCCCAACCTTCTGCACCAAAAGATTTTGAATAAGTTTTTACAAAAAGTGAAACGGCATTTTTATCCTGATCCCACCACTGTCGTAAAGTTGGCGAATCGTGAACCGAAGTTGTTGCAACCGCAAGTTCTGTAAGTTCATTCATTGGAATATAAGGCTGTTCCGGTTGTTCATTCCATTTTCGACACCAGCGCAAAACTCGTAACGCTAAAATTCCATTTTTATTCATTACAGAAGGAAGGCACGGAAGATTTGCGCCAAGGTCTTCCCCACAAGGAATCATATTTACAGAATTTGTAAGCGTTGAAAGAATTTCTGAAGACTGAACTTCCCAAAGCTGATTTTGATCTTTTTCTGCCTGAACAATTAAATTCGTTAATCGGCCTTTTTCATCGTCATTTAATGAAGCCCAAGAAGTTGAATTATAATAAGTCCAAACCGGAACAAATTCATTTGGTTTAATTTCGATTAATGTTCGATTTTGCCAATACTGACTCAAAACATCTTTTACACGATTTTGAGAATCTCCTTCGCATAAATCGCTTAAATCTGCTTCATAAAAATCTTTGTCGCCCAAAACTGAATCTTTAAAAAGCCACAATTCTTCATTTTCAAGTTTATTTGCAAATTTTTCTAAAATTTTTGTTGCTTTTTCGTGATTCCAAGTAATATCTTCTATTTTGCTAGTTGGAACATGAGGTTTTGAAAGCCAGCGGATTTTTCCATCATCAAAACCGATTGAATGAAGTTTTTCGCGCGAAATCGACACAAACGGATCTGTATGACCTAAAACCGCATTTGTATCTCGTGTAGAAATTGCCCAAATTCTAAAGAATCCTAAAATATGATCCAAACGGTAAGCATCGTAATATTGACTTGCAGATTGTAATCTAGAAATCCACCAGTCGTAATTATGATCTTTTAAATATTCCCAGTTATAAGTTGGAAATCCCCAGTTTTGACCAGTAGGATTTTCGCCATCAACAGGACTTCCGGCACGCAGATTTTGATTAAAAACGCCAGGCAATGCCCAAGCATCACAAGAATCTTCGTTCATTAAAATCGGCATATCGCCTTTTAGCATAATTCCTGATTTTCTAACTTGATCCGTAGCTTTTTTAAATTGTTCCGCAGCACGCATCTGAGTCCAAGCATAGAAAAGATTTTCTTTTATTTCTGATTTAGATTCCCAACGATCTTTAATTTGTTTTTCACTTAAATTTTGATCCTCTTTTTTCCATTCTTTCCAGGAAGCCTGCATATATTTGAATTTTAAATTTTTGTAAACGGCATAATTTACAATCCACGGATTTTTTTTAATCCATTTTACAAGTTCATCAGAAGATTTTTGTTCTTTTGCGATTTTTGTAGAATTATAAAGTTCGCGTAAAAGTTGCGTTTTGGCATTTAAAATTCCGTCGTAATCGTATCGAGTATTTCCATCATACGGAAAATCTTTTAAAAATTTATCATAATTCTTTTTAAAATCTTTATTTTCGTTATAAAAGTCTTCAAATTCTGGAAGTTCTGAAATATCAATATAAATCGGATGCAACGCAAAAGCCGAAAGCCCACTATATGGAGAAGATTGAGTTCCCGTGTCATTTACTGGAAGAAGTTGAATTAATTCAAGCCCAGATTTTTTACAGAATTTTGCAAGTTCGGGTAAAACTGTAAATTCGCCAATAACAGTATTTTTTTTTGTGTAAACGGCACCAAGCGGAATAGAAATTCCTGTTAGCCGTGCAGGTTTTAAGGTTCTGCCGCCATTTTTTGAGTTAGTCATACAGTATAATTTTATCACGATTTTCTATATACGCAAATTTTTTTTAAATCCTAAAAATGAATTTTTCTCATTTCTAAAGGGAGAAAATTGTTAAAAATTTTACTAATCTTTTACACAGTCTTTTAATGCTTCAATAAGAACATCGTTTTCGCTACCAGAAAGGACTGCAATGCGAACAAACTTTTTTCCCTTAAACATAAATTTTGTTTCAAGATTTTTTATAAGAATGTTGTGTTTTTCCAAAAGTTCTTCGCACAATGTAGAAATTTCTTTTTTACCAGAATATTCACACAAAAGATAATTTGCCTGGCTTGGATAAACTTTTATTCCCGGAATTTCTGACAATTTTTTTGTAAAACGAGCTCGTTCTTCTGCAATTTTATCACACGAACCGTTATAAGAACTCTTATATTTATCATAAATCTGCAAGAAATATTCAGCAAAAGAATTTATATTCCAGATTGCATTATTTTTTGTAACTTTTTCAATTACCTTTTCATCTGCATTAACCAGAACCCCTAAACGAATTCCTGGAACTCCATAACTTTTACTGATTGATTTTATAATCGTAAGGTTTGGATATTTTTGGATAATTTCTTCATCAATCAAACTATAACGAATTTCTTTTTGGGCAAAATCAATAAATGATTCATCAAAAATTAAATTTACATTCCGCTTTTTAAGCTCGTCCAAAAGATAAAGAACTTCTTCTTTTTTTAAGAAATTTCCACTCGGATTATCAGGATTGATTAAAAGAACATTGTCTGCTTTTTCTTTGTCCACTGTTTTTAAAATGTCATCGGCAGAATATGCAAAAGTTTTTTCATCAACTGGAATCTGCACAGTTTCTGAATTACAAAAACGAGCTGGATATTCATTAAAAGTCGGGTACGGAATTGCAGTTTTTCCTGTTACAAGCGAACAATAAGAACTGATTAATTCTGCAGCACCATTTCCAACTGCAACATGTTCAGGAAGAATATTAAAAATCTTTCCTGCTAAAAGACTCTGCTGTTTTGCCCCACTCGGATATTCTCGTAAAAGCATATTAAAATTATTTTTTAATTCTTCAACTAATTTTTTAGGCGGAAAATATGGATTTACAAGATAGCAAAAATCTTTAACCTGCGGGAATCGCCAATAACCGCCAAATCGTTTTTCCATTAAAGATATTTTTTCTTTTGCAGGCGCAAAACGATTTTCAGCAATTGAAAGATCAGACGGGTCATCGATTTCATACCATTTATCGCCACTTACATCAAAAGCTTTTAAATTAGAAGAACCTAAAATTGTGAGAACTTTTAAAACTGTTTCGTAATATTCATTTTTTCCGAAGGCTTTTTGATATGCTTCCAAAAAAGGAACATAAAATCTTGCAGAAAATTCTTTTGAAAATTTATAAATATTTACAGTTTTATAATAACTTTCAGTTTCGTTCCAATTAAAGTGGGCCTTATCCAAAACGGCTAAAATGTTTTTATCTTCGTCGATTAAAGTACAGGTTCCGTCCATCCAAGGTTCAAACTTTGAAACAACCGCAAGATTTTTTTCCGGGCTATTTACCAAATCTTGAAGAATTTTATAATCAAAAATCACATCGCTTTCAAGCAAAATTGTATCTTCTTTTACAAGCAAATCTTTTGCAAGGTAAAGTGAATAAATATTATTTGTTTTGTCGTAAACCGAATTTTCAATATATTCAATTTTCATTCCGCCAAGATTTTTTTCATTAAATTTTGACGAAATATAATTTTTTAAAACATCGCCTTTGTAACCGATAACAAGCGTTAATTTTTCAATTTTTGCTTTTACAAGTGCTTCTATCGCATATTCAATCAAGGATTTTCCGTTGACTAAAACCATGCATTTAGTTCCGTTTTGTGTATATCGACCAAGCCGTCTTCCCATTCCAGCGGCGAGCATTATTGCCTGCATATTATTCCTCTGATTTCTGTAAACTTTTTTGTTTTTCCATCAAATACTCTACCGTACTTTTTGCAGACTGTCCAATATTTTCCCAACATTCACTTCGCACTTTGTCGCGGCCTTTAGAAAGAATTTCACTATTCAATGCATTTTTAATTACTGCCTCAAGATTGTCAAAATCTTCTTCTTTTAGCTGAACTCCAATGTCAGTTAAAACTTTTTCACCCCAGCGCGGCTCACTCAGCCAGTCAGCATCATAAGGAAGTGTATCAAAATGAGTGTCTGCGTAAATTACAGGTTTATTAAAAACACAAGTAAAATCAAAAATAATATCTGAAAAATCTGTAATTAAAATGTCAGCCTTGTTAAGTGCGTCAAAGTTATCGTTATCATAATTCCATTCAAAACAAGAAAACTTTTGAGTAAGAGGTTCTAAAATACTTTTTTCAGAAACAACTGTCTGCGGATGCGGGCGGATTATCACTTTAAAATCCGTCTTTTGCATTGCAGACAAAAATTTTTCTCCGTAACGACTTAAAATTCCGCTTTTACCCCAACTAGGGGCAACTAAAACTACAGGCTTTTCATTTTTGCTTTCATGCGGAACTGAATCGTAACGGGCTTTTAAATTATCCAAAACTAAAGAACCTACCGTAACAATTTCTTTTTTTGCAATACTAGGGCGTAAATTTTCTATCATACGGATTAGGTCAACCTGATTTTTTCCACAAGTTAAAACAGCATCATAATAATCTAGGGCAAACATTCTGTAACTTGCAAGCTCCCCGGCAGAATGAGGAACATGAACATAACACTTTACATTTTTACTACGCTTCCACTGGTAAACATCCAGGTTTGGGGTCGTAGCAAGCAAAATGTCAGCGTGAAGCATATTCAGTTTTGCAAATGCCTTATTGCCCTCTCCAATAAATTCAGCCTTTACAAATTCATATTTTGCACTAAGGGCAGGATCATCCGCACTCATCGTGTAAAACACAATCGGGATCTTTCGTCTTTCGGCTTCATCGCAAATCGGTTTAAAAACATTCCAGTATCTTTTGTGGTCAGAAAAAATTACAAATGGAATATTTTTTTCACTAGTCGCTTTGACTTTTCCGCCAGTAAAAATAAACTGAAGCTTTATAAAAAGGGCACGAAGTCCAAAAACAGCCGCCGTTGCAATTCCAATAAAAAGTGACAAAAGCATGCTGCCCGTGCCCGGGTCAATATACAAAAACATTATTTACTTCCTCCATTTTGTGCATTTTGATTTTCCCACTCAGTAAGAGGAATCCAGTTTTCTTTTTTGTAAATGTCGCTGCTTACATGAAAGGCACGAGTTTTGTCGAGTTCGAATTGTGTTTTTTCTCTAAAATGAGAAGTATTCCAATCAACACAATAGTAAACATTTACACCATTTTCTTTTTCAATTTTAAATTCTTTACCAGTAAATGGATTTTTGTTAGATATTAACAAATTTTTTTTTGCAAGGAATAAAGTATCCGCATTCATCATAAAATCATTATTTATCTGAACTTCGCCGTTAGAATTAAAATCTTTTTCTAATAAAAGCGCTCCATAACTAGCAATATTTTCATCATTAAAAGGGATTTTTGTTTTTTCTCGCCCATGATCTGAAACAATAATAATTCTAGTATTATCAAAAACTTTATTTTTCCGCAAAAAATCAAACCATTTTCCAAGTTGATTAAATACTGCAACATGCATTCTATAATTATTTTCATCAACACTTTCAAGCTGAATTTCATCAGAAAATTCTACATCATCAGCAAAAGGAAAATAAGTTTCATGAGTCGTTTCATTCTGAATAAAAGTAAATGTATTTTTTTGCGAAGAA
>CAVHIX010000114.1:0-6197 GCA_963636135.1 Anaerovoracaceae bacterium | reverse complement strand
GGCCAACGCCGCGTAACAAAGTTCCGAAAAATCTGCATAACGATTTTCTGCAATCAAATCAATGTCAGAAATGTTGATTTTATTTTTAATCCGACTCAAAACATAAACTGCATACGCATAATTATTTATATTATATCGATTTATGCCTTTGTTTTTTAAATTTGAAATCGCATTTTGAATGTAAGACGAAAGTTTTTCTGTGTCAGCGCCTTCATTCATATTGTAACCGTGCTCTTCTGCCAAAGCCAAAATTTCTGCAATTCGAAGAGTTACAAAAAGATTTTCGTGCCCACCATTCGGCCAATACGGGAACGCACCGGAATCAAGCTGAAGTTTTTTCCATGATGCCAATTCTTCAAAAATCAGTTTTTCAGGTTCAGTAACTTCAGATTTTAAGCCCAAAACCGAAATATAATTTCTGAACGCAACCAAAGGTAAAATCGCTGCCGAACGCTGCTCCAAACATCCGTACGGATAATGGAAAACATAATCCACCGCCGAAGACAATGGTCCAAGCCGCGAAGAATCAAGATTTATACTCAAAAATCCGTTATTATTTTCTATATTAGAAGGGATTTTTACAAATTCCGTTTTTTCCGCCGGATTTGTTTTATTGTCCAGAATTCCAACCGTTGCAACCTGCTCGTAAATATACGGTTTTTCAATTTCAAGACCCTTTATAAGTTTTTCGTTTAAAATTTCTGATTTAACGCCGAATTCAAGCGAAATCCAACCTTCTTCTTGCGCTTTAATTTTAAACATCAACGGAAGAGTCGAATTTGCCGGAACCAAAATCTGTTTTTCATTTTCACCAAGGATTTTTGCCAACCCCGGATTTTTTACAGTTTCAGTTTTTTCTGCTTTGTAGCCAGTTTTTTCAATTCCGCTAAAAACCGCTAAATCAACCAAAACTTTTTGTTCGTTTTCCGTAAGATTTGTAATAATCACGCCCGCTTCACTTTCATCGTTTGGCCGCAATTTTCTAGGCAAAACCGAACGCACAGAAATCGGATTTGAAACTTTCATTTCACTTTCGCAAATTGCAAATTTATCTTTTTTAACACCAACCGCAGTAATTCTATAAGAAGTCAAATTATCCGGCAAAACAAAAGAAACAGTCGCTTCCCCATTTTCGTCAGTTAAAACTTCAGGTTCAAAAAGTGCCGTCGGGTCAAAATTCTTTCTAACTTGCATATCTTCAGCTTTTGCCATCAATGCTTCACGCGCGTCCCCGCCAAAAAGATTTCGAATTTCATAAGTTACCGGGTCAATCAAAAGACTTCGAGAATCCCCGCCCCGACAATAATCTAAGAAATTTCTTTGGTCGTAAAAGAATTTTACAGGGTCTTTTACATGATAATCGATTAAATCTATTACACCACGATCAACTGCCATAAGCGTAATTTCTGCATTTTCAAGCGGTTTTCCATTTTGCGTTGCCTTCACCTTGATTGCCGCTTTTTCGCCAGGACGATAATTTTGTTTTTCAGTTTCAACCGTAATGTCAAACTGTTTTATTTTCGTGCTGACTTTTAAAATCGTGCTTCCAAAATAGCCCTTAGGCTTATCCAAATCCGGAGTTGAAAAATCGTGATCCGGCTTTTTAGTTCTCACAGAATAAGAAGAAAGCGTTACATAAACATTCGGTAAATATTCTTCTTTTACAGGAATCGTCAAAACTGAAGAGCAAGAATCAAAATCCAAAACTTTTTCTTCAATAATGCCTTCCCGCTCAATCGTCATCAAATATTTTCCCTTTGGAAGAGGAGAAGTCATTAAAATTTGCGCATTTTCCCCCGGATTATACAAAGTTTTATCCGTTGTAAGGGTAATTTCACTTGAACTTTCGCGATTGAACCAAACCCAATCAGATCCGGTAACATAAAATCGTCTTTCTGTAATAATTTCACGATTAAATTTATCAGTTGTTGAAAGCCGAAGAACATACAATCCGCTTTTTGAAGGCTTAACCGAAAATTCTTTTCCTTTATTTTCCGAACAAAGATTTTCTTCCGTAGAATAATCCGTTACAAATTCGCGCTGATATCTTGTGTTAATTTCGCCATTCCATCCCAACTGCTGAACCTGCTTCCATTCTTCACGCATAAGTTCGATTTTTAATTTTGCATGATTTGAATAAACAGAAGAAGAAGCAATTTTTTCCTGAGGAGTAACGCAAAAATAATCAAATTTTAACGATTCGCCAACTTTTGCAAATCCGTTTACATTTTTTATGTCAGAAAGGCCCAAATAAAACAGTGCCGGGTGAACTAAAACTGAAGATGAAGTCGAAATCATTTGGTTTCCAGCGTCAGTAATATTCGCATTCATTTTGTAACGATATGCCATTCCCTTAAGTTGTTCGCCACCAGTTTGTACAGAAACAGAAGCAGTTCCCAATGCCGAAAGAGAACCGTTCACATCGCTAACCCAGTTTCTTCCTTCGTAGCCGATTGTTGGCCCGAAAATCAGATTTTTAAAATCCCCACTTTTACAAGAAAATCCTTCAGGCTCGCGCACCCAGGAAGCAGAATAGTTTGCCCCATTTAAAGAGCCTCCACCCAAATATGACGCTGCAACTGAAGAAGAAATTTTATCGCCACTGAAATAATCGTTTTCCGCAATCGAAGAATTTGCTTCAAATTGTAAGCGTTCAAAATATTCCACACGAACTGAACAAAATCTGTCTATTTTTGAATCACTTCTTCTATAACAAATGCGATAATCCGCCGGTTCAAGCGTTTCCGGAAGAACAAATGAGCCCCAGAATGTCCCAGATTCAGAAGTTTTTCCGCGCAAAGTCGCATACACTTTCGGTTTCCAGGAATCGTCCTTTAATTCAATTACATAATCGCCACAATATTCAGAATATTTTTCATTTTTAAGATTTTTATCAATTCCGCGGAATGTAACTTTTTCACCCGGCCGATAAAGCCCACGATCCGTAAACATAAATGTAAGTTGTTTTTCGCTATTAGCATCATAAGGCGAACCGCAAGTCCAATTTTCACTGAAAACAGTATTTCCGTTCGGTGCAAAAACGGCCCTATCATCTTTTGTACGCGCTTCAAAAAATACCCTAAAATCCCGCCCAAGATTTTTAAAATCATCATCAAAATTTATTACGGCAAGTCCATTTTTGTCAGTTTTTCCGCTCAAAGAATATGAAGAATTCGTTTCAAAAACCGCCTGATCTTTCCAACCTTTTACAAAATAAGTTTTAATTTCAGCATTTTCAACCGCACTTCCATCAGAAAGTCGCGTTACCAAAATCAAAGCTTTATTAAAACCAAAACGAACAGAAATTCCCAAATCCGTAACCTGAATATATTGCGAATTTTCCGAAGTATATGTTTTTTCGATAACTTTTTGCGTCTGCCAGTCTTTGTAACTTGAAACATATTTCATATCCGCAGAAAAATTTATCGTTCCGCGGTAAAAATCGCCAATTTTTTCAAGATAATCTTTTAAAGGCACTTCTTCAATCACGCGAACATTTTCCGGAATATCAGATTGAGAAAAAACTTTTTCAAAATCACCAGGATTTTTAAAATTATCCGTAACACCACGAATATTTTTAATCGAATATCGAGAAAACGGCACAATATTCTGATGTTCAAAAACTATTTTTGGGTCAAACTGCGACTCAAGCATCAAAAATCCGTAATCTTTAAAACGGGCATAACTAGAAGCCTTTGGAACTTTCACCTCAAACGAAGAATCTTCCAAAGTTTTTAGGCCGTAAATATCTTCCACGCCAGATTTTATCTTCAATTTATAAGAAGAATTGTATTCCACAGGAAGATTAAAAATCATCAAATATTTTCCAGAAATTCGAATATTTTCTTTTGTAAGCGGCATTTCCGGTTCCGTTGAAATCAAAGGCAAAACACTTTCTTCAGAATCTTCTTTTAAAACATGATTAAAAAATATTTTCACCGGATTTGAATATTTTCCGTAACTTTGACAATCCAAATCAGTCCAGGAAACGCTCAAATCTTTTATCGTGTCAAAAGTTTTTTCCTGTGACTCAAGATTTCCCCGCGAATTTTTGTCAGCACCGGCGCCTTCTTTTAAAATCACACGAATTGTTTTATTTTTTTCAAGCGGAGAAGTAATTTCTATATTAAACGAACATTTTTCTTTTTTTGTGACTTTAAATTTCAATTCACGATTCGTATCGCTTTCCACAACTGAAATAAATTTTTTCACATAATCGGCGTCAACCGGAACTGAAAAATACAGCGCAACATTTTTTGCAAATTCAAGCGGCACTTCATCGTCCGGGAAAATAAAATTCTTTTCAATTCCATCAAAACCAGGCACAATCATTTCAAGCATCAAATCTTCAGTATAAAATTTGTACAAAACTTTCCCAGAAATTTTATTATTATTTTTTGAAACCAAATCCGGATTTACGATAATTTTATATTCCCGCTGGGCAATCACTGCTTCTTCACACTCAAAAGAAAGCAAACTCGTTCCAAGCCATTTAAAAGTCCCTTTTGGAAGTGGCTCAATCCGAACGGCATCACTTTTGTCAGTTGGTTCACCCAATTTTTCCAAAGCAACGACCGGCTCAGAAAACATAATCTGAATCGAAGGATTTTTTATCCCGCTCGGCAATTCTCCTTCCGGATTTACAGAAATAACATAAAAATCAGTTTTTCCTGGAACTTCTTTCGTAAAATTTTCAGCATTTTTTACAGATTTTCCAGAACAAGAAAAACTCATCGCCAAAAAAAATGTTAAAAATCCGAAGACGAGATTTGTTTTTTTTAAAAAAGCCATAACCTTCCCCTACAAGAGATTTTTTTGAGAATTTAATTTATAATTTTGCAAGAATCTGAATAAAATTTCAATGAGATTTTAATTTTAATCTCTGTTTCTTCCAAAAAGTCTGAGCAATGCAAGAAAAATATTTATAAAATCAAGATACAATTCAAGCGCCCCAATAATCGAAGCTTTTTCATACATTTCAGAACCGTCTGCGTGACCACTGATTGTAAGCATTTTATTCGAATCGTAAGCGGTCAGCCCCGTAAAAAGAACAACTGTCGCAATCGAAATAATCACAGAAAGAGTGTCAAAACTTGAATGGGTAACGAGCATTAAAATCCACTGAACAAATGACGCGATACAAATCCCGATTACGCCCATGTAAAGATATTTTCCAGCCGAACGAACATTAGATTTTGTAAAAGTTCCGTACAAAACCATCGCAATAAAAGTTAAAGCGGCCGTTATAAAAGCTGTGTAAATTGTTTGAGATGTGTATGTTAAAAAGATTGTCGATAAAGTGAGCCCATTTATAATCGAATAAACCACAAATCCAACAATTGCAGAAGTTTTTGAAATTTTTTGAATCCGTGCAGAAAGCGACCAAACCAAAATAATTTCAACGACTGCCAGAACTAAAATTGTTCCAGTAATAAAACTTCCAATTGAAGAATTTTGAGTTTGAATTGCATTTACAATCAGATTTTCAATAATTTTACTTCCCAAAAATGAAGAAGCTCCACTCAAAACCAAGGCAAACGCCATCCAACCATAAACTTTTGTTAAAAATTTTTTTTGTAAACTTTCTGTTCTTGAAGAAACATTTGTATCCGCTGTCATAATTTTCCTCTTTTTATAAGATTTTATCTAATTCTTTTGCAAATTCTGTTGTAATCAATTTTTCACCAGTTCGCCACACGCTAGAATCAGCTTCTTTTTGCGATAATTTTCCATCTCGTTTATTCTGAACAAAAGAAAGAACCGTTTTTTTAGAATCTTTTTCGCTCACATCAGCCGAAATTGAAATTCGTGAAAAATAAATTTTTGCATCATCCGAAGGCACCAAAGACTCAACTTTTACATTTGCCTTTAAAACATACGAATAATCAGCAGAATCCAAAGAAGTCGTTTTTATTCCCAAATCATTAAAAGTTTTGCAAAAGGCATTAAAAATCGTGTCATTTTTGTCATTTTCAACCTGAACTAAAACCGTAAGCTTTGAAAATTCATTTTTTAACTGAACTTCAATTTCACTTGAACTTCCGTAAGTTAAAACTTTTTTAGTCTGCGGCCGGATTGCATAAATTATGCTCAAATCTTCATCATTTTCTTTTGCCAAAACTAATGCTTTTTTTAAATCGCTGCACCGTTCGATTGTTGTTTTATTATTTTTTTCGATTAAATTTTCAATTTCAAGG
>CAVHIX010000113.1:0-6356 GCA_963636135.1 Anaerovoracaceae bacterium | reverse complement strand
AAAAAAAATGGGTCAAGATAAGATTTTATATTGACTTAAGATGAGATTTTTTCTATTATTTTAAAACCCCCTTGAAACTTGTATAAGTTTCCAATGTCCATGAGGAGAAAAAAATGAGAAACTATGAACTTATGACTATCTTCCCATTAGATGAAGAAAAGTCTAAAAAAGCAGCAGAAGATGTTCGCAATGTGCTTAAAGAATTCGGTGCAGAAATCGAAAAAGAAGAAGCATTTGGCGACAGAGATCTTACTTATGAAGTAAAGAAACAGAAACGAGGTCGTTTTGTTTTGTTTACTCTTAAACTTAATCCAGATAAAATTCAGTCAATCGACAAATCATTTAAGATTACACAAAATCTTCTTAAATATTTATTCGTAAAAATTGAAGAAAAATAACTTCAAAATAGGCAGGAATCCACATGACAGATATTAATCACGTAGTTTTAGTTGGTAGGCTTGTTCGCGACCTTGATGTTTCAGATCCAAGAAGTTTTGGCTATAGCGGAAACGGAAACGCAAGAGCAAATGTTAGCATTGCCGTAAACAGAAATACTAAAAAAGGTGATCAGTGGGTTGATGAAGCAAATTATTTTGATGTTGTAATTTGGGGTAAAACTGCAGAAAATCTTAAACCTTATTTATTAAAAGGTCGTCAAATTGCAATTGATGGATTTTTAAAGCAGGACAGATGGGAAAAAGACGGAAAAACAACTTCAAGAGTTGTAATTCAGGCTAATTCTGTTCAGTTGTTAGGTTCGAATAAATCAGATGGTGGTGCAAATACCAGTGGGGGTACACCAAAATTTCAACCTAGAAACGATTATTCTCAAATGCCAACTCAAGAAATGCCAGATTACGGAAACAATTTTGGAGATCCTTCTAGCGATTTTCCTGATGATATTCCGTTCTAAAAAATTAATTAGAGGTATAAAATGTCTGACGAAAACAAAGATACAGTAAATTATGAAGAAAAAGAAGTAATTCAGAACGAATCTGTTTCTCCAGAAAATGAAGGAAGAGATGACGGTGCTGCAAAAACTAGAGCAAAAACATTCTTTAGAAAAAAGGTATGTCGTTTCTGTGCTAATAAAGCAAAAATCGATTACAAAGATGCAGATGGATTAAAAAGATTTACTACAGAACGCGGTAAGATTCTTCCAAGAAGAATTACTGGTACTTGTGCAAAACATCAGCGTGAATTAGCTGGTGCAATTAAAAGAGCACGCTGTATTTGTTTACTTCCATTCGTTGCTGACTAAGCAAAAATTTGGTATGCGATCCAACTCCTGGTGACGCAACCTTAAAAAATATTAAAGAGGAGCTTGAAAAATGAAAGTTATTCTTAATGGTGATGTAAAATATCTTGGAGAAGAAGGAGATGTTAAAAATGTTGCTAATGGTTATGCACGAAACTACCTTCTTCCACGTGGACTTGTAGTTCCTTACAACGAAGCTACAGTTGCAATTTTTGAAGCACGCAGAGCAGAAATTGAAGCTCGCAAAGAAGTTAAAAGACAGAATGCTAGAAGTCTTAAAGAAAAATTGGAATCAGCAACATTCGAAATTGTTATGCCAGCTGGTACTAATGGAAAACTTTACGGCGCTGTTACTGCTTCTGTTATCGCAGATGTTCTTGCAAAAGAAGGATTTGAAATTGAAAGAAAACGAATTGAAATCCCTGGTCTTGCAATCAAATCTGTTGGTAATTATCATGCAACAATTAAATTGTATGAAGCTCAGAGTGCAGAAATCAAAGTTACTGTAAAAGCTCAGGATGCAGATCAGAATGCTCCTGCTGCAGAAAAAAAATCTGAAAAAAAAGCAGAAGAAGTAAAAGCTGAATAGTTTTGATTTCTTTTAATTTTTAGAAAGCCACTGCTAAATTCTGCGGTGGCTTTTGTCGTCTATAGAGTTGTTCACAATTATGTGGATAACTTGTGTATAAGTTTTGAAAAAGTTGTGTATAACTTTTATATTTTGGGGGAAAAATGGTTAATTCAACATTAAAAGATGGAGTTCCACCGCATAACATTGAAGCGGAAAAGGCGGCTTTGGGGGCAATCCTTTTGGAGCCTTCCTGTATGGCGGATGTTGCAACAAAACTTCGTGTTGATAGATTTTATTCGTTTCAAAATCAGGTTATTTTTGAAGCAATGCTTTCCCTTTATAAACAAAATATTCCAGTTGATACTTTGTCGGTAATAAATGAACTTTCCCGGCTTGGAAAAATTGAACAGGCGGGGGGAGCGGCTGCAGTTTCTGAATTAACGGGCCTTGTTCCGACTAGTAAAAATATAAATTATTACATTTCGATTATAAATGAAAAAGCGGCTCGTCGAGATTTAATCCGTTTTAGTTCAGAAGTTAAGGCTTCGGCATTTGATGAAACTCACAACGCAGATGAATTATTGGGAATCGCGGAACAACAAATTTTTAATCTTGCGGAACATAAAGGCACTTCAAATGTTTACGCAATGCTCGATGTCGTTTGTGCGGCAATGGATTTAATCGATAAACGCTATCAGAATTCCGGGGGAATTTCAGGAATTCCTTCAGGTTTTGGAACTCTTGATTCGATGACAAACGGATTTCAAAATTCTGAATTGATAATTATTGGTGCCCGTCCTTCAATGGGAAAAACTGCTTTTGCACTTTCGATGATGGAACATATTGCAATTGAAAAAAAAATTCCGTGTGGATTTTTCTCGCTTGAAATGTCGTATCAGTCGATTGGTCAGCGTCTTTTAACTCAGTTGTCGCGAATTCCGAGTTCAAAGTTAAAATCTGGTATGCTTTCTATTCAGGATTTTAAAAAATTACAGGATTCAGCAAGTTTGTGTTATAATGCGCCTTTGTACATTGTTGACACTCCGAATATGCAGCTTTTGGAATTAAGGTCAATGGCACGAAGAATGAAAGTTGAACACGATATTAAAATCATTTTTATCGATTATATCGGGCTCATCACAACTGAAAATCCGAACGCTCCAGTTTATGAAAGTGTTTCTGAAATTTCAAAATCCCTAAAAGCTCTTGCCCGTGAACTTGATATTCCGATTGTGGCTTTGTGTCAGGTTGCCAGGGATGCAGAAGGGCAGGAACCGAATTTGGCTCAGCTTCGTGGATCTGGTTCTATTGAACAGGATGCCGATATCGTAATGTTTTTGCACAGGGAACGAAAAGCAATTGATGAAAAAAATCCAGTTCAGGATGCAAAATGTATTGTTGCAAAACAGCGAAATGGTGCAATCGGTCCGGTAGATTTAAGATTCTTCCCGCAAATTACAAAATTTGAAAATAAAATAAATGAAGACGAATAAAAATTTATTATATTGACAATAATTTTTATTTTGTTAAAATAGATTGACAACCTGATTGGAACTGTTGTATTATAATATTCACAGTTAATCAGAATATTATCAAATTTAAATAGTGAGGTTTTATATATGGCAGTACCAAGATCCAAAACATCTAAGGCCGTAACAAAGAGACGTCAGACAATCAATATGAAATTGACAGCACCACAGCTTACAGAATGTAGCAATTGTGGTAACCTTGTTCAGTCTCACCGTGTATGCCCAAAATGTGGTTTCTACCGTGGACGACAGGTAATTACACCTGAAGTTAATGGTTAAAATAACAGCGCAAATTTAGCGTGTTGATAAATTAGGAGTATAAAATGGACGAATTATTTCAGAAAATGCAGAAAATTATTGCAGACAAACTTGAAAAAGACGAAAGCCAGATTACTTTAGATTCTTCTTTCCGTGGAGATTTAGGTGCTGACAGTTTGGATACATACGAACTTGTTTACGAAATCGAAGAACAGTTCGGAGTAAAAATTCCAGACGAAAAAGCAAATGAATTTGAAACAGTTCGCGATGCTTACGATTTCATCAAATCTGAAACAAACGCATAGTTCATAATTCAAGATACAAAAAAGGATTGTCGTTGTGGCAGTCCTTTTTTATTTTATAAGCATTTATTAAAATGAAACAAATTTCTTCTGAACGAAAAGAACAATTAAAAAATTTTTGTAAACCTCTAAAATTGAAGTTTAAAAGCCTTGAACTTTTGGAATTGGCTTTTCACCATCGTTCGTATTCAAATGAAAATTCTAGTTTTATGCATTACAATAATGAGCGCCTGGAATTTTTAGGTGATTCTGTTTTGGGGCTGGCGACTGCGGATTTTTTGTATAACGATATGAAAGATAATGCGGAAGGCGATTTGGCAAAAATTAAATCAGTTGTAGTTTCAGAAAAATCTTTAGCACCGATTGCTCTTTCTTTTGGGGTTGATAAAATGCTTGTTTTAGGGCATGGTGAAGAGTGCAGTGGTGGAAGAACAAAGCCTGCAATTTTGGCCGACTGTATGGAAGCGATAATTGGAGCGTATTATTTGGATTCCGGGTTTGAAAGTGCAGAAAAATATGTTCTTTCATTTATAGTGCCAGAAATTCGAAAAGTTCAGAATTTTGGCGGAAAAGATTTTAAAACTTTGCTTCAGGAATTGTATCAGAAAAAAGAAAAAAAATGTCCGGTTTATAAAACAGTTTCAGTTTCCGGGCCAGATCATAAGCAGACTTTTAATGTAATTGTAACGCTTGGCGAAAAAACTTTTGGGCCGTGTTCAGGATTTTCAAAAAAAGAAGCGGAACAAAATGTTGCAGAATTGGCGTACAATAAAATTAAATAAGGTTTGTATAGTTTATTCAAAAAAAATATGATACAATCTTCTTATGAAGAATAACTCTCCTAAAAATAATTTTTTTTACAAGTATTTAGACATTTTTATTTTTGTTTTTTTAGCGCTTTTCTTTTTTGTATTACAGATTTTTGGTGTTTTTTCAAAATTAGATTATCGTTTGTATGATGGTCTTTTATCTGTTCATTCTGAACCTAACGAAAATAAAAATATTGTTTTGATTGATGCGGATAATAAATCGATTCAGGATTTGGGTGAATGGCCTTGGAGCCGCGATATAATTGCCGATGTCCTTTTGCGATTAAAGGAATTTAACACGAATACGGCAGTTTTCGATATTGAATATTTGTCGCCTTCAAGTAAGGGTGTTCCTTCTGATGTTGAAAAAAAAGTTCAGAATGCACTGAATTACACTTACACTTCTATTGACGATTCAATCATTCAGCTTTCTGACGGAATTAAAAATAATTATTATTCGTTAAAAGAATTGCCTGAAATTATTGATGAAAGCGTTACTGTTGCGTTAAATGATTCGATTTCTGATTTGCACGAATTGCTTTCAAATAATATTTATCGCGATAACGACGAATATTTTTCAAAATGTATTGAATTTTTTGAAAATGTCTGGCTTACGGTGAATATTTGCGATATCAGTATTCAGTATGAGCCAGAAGATATTGAATATGTAAAGACACGGTTTTTATTTGATAATGTAACTGACGAACAAAATTTTATTCAAAAAAATAATCAAAAGATTTTTAAAATGATGTACGGACTTGATAAACAGTCGTTTTGTCCGGCATTGCCAAAAATTATAAAAGGTGCAAATGGTGCTGGGTTCACAAATGTCACAGTTGATTCTGATGGAACGCGACGCAGAATGGAACTTTTGTACAATATTGACAAAAAATATTTAGGTCAGTTAGTTTTTGCTCCACTTTTAAAATATTTAGATGTTCAGGAAATCGTTCGTGAAAAAAATCAGTTGATTTTAAAACAGGCAAAATTTCCAAAAAAAGATTACAGAATCGATGCAAAAATCCCTTTGGACGAAAATGGCGCGATGATTATAAATTATCTTCACAAACCATATCTTGATTCGTTTACGCATATTTCGTTTTCGGATTTAAAACGACTTGATTTGCTTGAAGAAGTGATTGTAAATAATCTTTCGTATCTTGCAACTTTTGATTTTTTGAATGACAACGGCGAAAAACTTTTATTTAATCAGAAAATTCAAGAAATCCTTTATGAATACGAAGAAATTGAAAATGAAAAAAATCGGCTTTTAGCTCTTTGTAATGGAATTAAAATTGACGGCAGTGCGGAAACAAAAATTTCACCTGAAGAATATCAGACCTATTTTTCAATGCGAAATGATTTTTACACAAATTTTTTCAATTTAATGGAAGATTCTGAATGTCGAAAAGAATTTTTAGCGCGAATTGAACAGTTAAAAGATGATGAAAATGTTTTGCCAGAAGAAGCGGAACAGTTGGGCCTTGAAATTTCAGAATGTTTTGCAGAATTAGACAGAAATAAAACTGAATTTTATGAAAGCATTCAGGATTTTTCTAAAAAATTAAATGGAAGTTTTTGTATTTTAGGAAATACGGCGTCAAGTACAACTGATATGGGGGCAACTCC
>CAVHIX010000112.1:5945-6401 GCA_963636135.1 Anaerovoracaceae bacterium | reverse complement strand
TCACAAGCAGGGCCACAATTACAGCCACATAAATGAGAGGATTTGCTCTGGATGTTAAAGGCGATGAGCCTGCTTGAAAATCTGTTATTGGCAAATTAAATCCTCCAGTGATTTTGAAATGTCGATTAATCTTGGCGAAAGTTCGTATTCGCTTAAATCGCCAACCGTTACAGTGTCGTTTTCTTTTAATGCCGTTTCAAAATCTTTTAAAATCGGTGTAAAATCTTTAAAAAATTCGCTGATTTTAGTTTCGTTTATTTTTGTAATTGAAATTTCTGGGAAGAGTGTAGAAATTGTTGAAATATGGCAAAATTCGTCAATACAATCTGCAAGATTTTTTATGGTTAAATATGATTCTTTTAATTTTCCGCACTGAAGATTTAACGGGATCTGTTTTAAATTTTCTTCAATTGTTTTAAAATTTTCTGAAAGATTTTTATACGAAGCTTTTATGTC
>CAVHIX010000112.1:0-5935 GCA_963636135.1 Anaerovoracaceae bacterium | reverse complement strand
ATGTCTTCTTTTGTTACGATTGTAAATTCGAATTTATCGTTTTTATTTAAAAGATTTTTTGAAATTTCGTCAAAATTTGATTCGTTTACGATTTTTTCGTTTAATTTGATTTTAATTACTGCCGCAGAATTTTCTTCGCAAAGTTTTTCAAAAGAAGTAAAAACATCGCCGACAGTTTTTTCGCTATCAAGAGAAATATCTATTTTTTCATTATTTATATAAAATTCCATTTTTTCCTCGTTAGTATATTATCGTCTGAAATTTTAAATAAGTAAAGATTATAAATGATTGTTATCGGTTTTAGCGACTTTTATTCTGCTGATTTGTAAAATTATTTATCGTGTTCTGCTGATTTTCAAGACTGTTTAAAGTTCCTTCCATTTGACCGTATTTGCTTTTTAATTCCTGTTCTTTTTCTGAAAGCTGATTTTCGAGTTTTGAAATTTTTTGCTCTGAATTTTTAATTTTGCTGTCAAGACTTGAAGTTTTCATTGAAAAAATTCCACCGGACTGAACATAGGCGGTAAGCTGTTTGTCAAGTCGCGAGCCGATTCCAGAATCGATTATTAAATCCCCATCAGAATCGTAGCCAAAAAGATTTTTTATGTCATCGAGATTTTTTTCAAGATTTTCGTCTAATTTTTTTTCATCGATTTCCAAATATCCGCGTAATTTGCTTGGCGTGTATCCCGAATAATTTGAAGCGTTTGTTGCAATCCCAATCTGAGAAAGCATTGTAATTTGTGCGGAATCAGAAAAATTGTATTTTGAAGTTACAGCGTTTTGTAAACTCGATTTTAGCGAAGTTAAAGACGAATCAGAATTGAACATTCCAAGTTTTTCGCGTTCTTTTTCTTTTTCATCGTCAGAAAGATATGAAATTTCTTCTACGATTTCAGGTTTCGTTTGCGACAAAATATTAATTTCTGTAACCGCCTGATTGTAATTTCCAACAAAAGTGATTAGCGCGTCTTTTGCTGATTCAACATCCGGTTTTATCGAAATCGTAGCAGTTTTTTCAGTTTTATCGTGCAGATTCAGCGTAACTTCCGGAACAACATCGTCAATATCGTTCGTGTTTCGCCGGATTGTAATTCCTTCATATTTTATAATCGCATCCTGAGCCCTTGAAATTGCGTTTTGCGGAATAAAGCCCAAATTTTCCGCCGGATTAAAAGATTTCATTGAAGAAATGTTAAATCCATACCCCGTATTTCTGTTTCGTACCACAAAACTTTGCAATCCCGGAAAATCTTTTACTTTAAGGTCGATTTTTATTTCGTTTTGGGTAAAAATTTCGTTTGTGTCGATTAATTTTTCTGTTCCGTCTGATAAAACTGCAAATAAAATATTTTTATCCTGAACAGAATTTAAAATTTCTGGAATTTCCTGCGCATCTTCCTGAATATTATTTTCTAGCGGAGCGTTAAAAATCGTAACATCGCGGTAATTTGCATTCCCGGAATCTGGCAAAACTGGTTTTTCAGGCGCTTTATTGAGTTCAACCGTAATATCTTCAACTTCTTTTTTTGAAATTGTAAACTGAATGTGATTTTCCTGATTTTCAAGTGCCGATTTTGGTACCGAAATTGAAAATCCGTTTCGTGGCGGAACATAAATATTTTTTTCAGTTAAAGTTACATTTTTATTTGAAAGGGAAGGAAGCCGTTTTTGTTCGGTAATTTGTTCGTTTGATTTTAAAGGGACTTTTAATTCATTTTTATTTTGAGCAAATTCCACAGTTTTTGGTTTGATTTTTATAATCATTCCAGAAGTTTCTGCGAAAGTTTTTGCGTCATTTTCAAAAGAAAGTTTATTTTCTTCGCCAGTTTTTAAAGATTCGATTGCAAGAGTTTTTTTGCCTTTGCTTGCACCGATTACGCGCGTTTTTATAATGTCGTTTCCGCGTCTGTTTAGTGCATCTGAAAATTCCTGTAAAGAACCGCCTTTCCATTTAAAAGAAACAGATTTGTCATTTACCCGATAAGTGTATGTTCCCGCCGGAACTTTTGTGTCGTTATCTAATTCTGCAGTTAAAAATCTGTCGGTCTGGGCAGTTTGAAGTACATCAACTTTAAAAGAATCGTATGAGGCACTTCGCGTTGCCGTTGCGGTAATTGCGTTTTCGTCAGTTGATGAAGTTAATTTATTGTTAAAAGGATTTTCAAAAGAGTAGAGCGTTTTTGCAGAATCCCTGAGAGTTGTCATTTTGCGATTGATACTTCGCCATGCTTCTTGCTGAGATTTATAAGTTTCGAGAGTTTTCTGTTCACGATTTAACGGGATTCTCTCGATTTGCATTAATTTTTCTACAGTTTCTGTAGTGTTATATTTATTCGAAACTCCAGGTATGTTTATTCCAGGCATATTTTGTGTTCTGAAGTTAAATTAATTCATCAAAGATTAAACCGATTGTTTTTCTTATTTGAATTTTTAATTTTTGAATATCTTCAGATGGAATCTCCTTTAAAACTGTTTCGGTTTTAGGATCTACAACTTTTACAACAACACTTCCTAATTCATGTTGAACTGAAGTTTTCCACCCATTACTCTGTCTGAAAGTTTTTGAAGATATTGAGTGTCTGCTTTAAAATTTTCTGCAGTTTCGATTAACTGTTCAGCACTTTCAGAACCTGTAGCAGGTTTTATTGGTTGCGGAATATTTGATGTACTATTTACAGAATAATTTTTTAAGCCATCCATGGCAAAATTCTGTCCTATTGAATTTATGGTATTCATAGGTTCCTCCTTGAAAAAAAGAAAGGGAGAGGGGCGCACCCCTCCCATATCTTACATAACAACTAAAAAGACGACATCCAGAAATCTCTTTAATTAATTACGATTTTTATGCTAACAGTGCAAGTACGCTCTGTGAAGCAGAATTAGCTTGTGAAAGCATTGCAGTTGCAGATTGTGTGAGAATCTGATTTTTTGTGAAATCAACCATTTGTGAAGCCATATCTGTATCACGGATTCGGCTTTCTGCAGATTGTGTATTTTCTGCGGCAATGTTAATTCCATTTACTGCCATTTCAAATCTATTCTGGTATGCACCTAAGTCAGCACGCTGTTTTGTAACTGTAAGCAAAGCATTGTCTACAGCACCTAATGTAGCGTTTGCCTGTTCTGGATCGGAAATTGTAATCTGATCATCCTGTCCCTGAACACCCTTAAGTCCAAGAGCAGTTGCAGTCATAGTTCCAATGAATACTCGTGCATTTTGATCCATGTTTGCTCCAATCTGGAACTGCATAACTTCATTAGAAGCCTGTGAAAAGCGTCCTGTAAGCATATTCATTCCGTTGAACTGTGCCTGGCTTGCAATTCGGTCGATTTCAGATACAAGCTGTGAAACTTCTACCTGAATCTGCATTCTGTCTTCAGAACTATAAATTCCGTTAGCAGATTGTACAGAAAGTTCGCGGATTCTCTGAAGAATATCTGTAGTTTCCTGTAAATATCCTTCTGTAGTCTGAATAAAAGAAACACCGTTTTCAATGTTTCTTCCTGCTTGATTCAATCCCCGAATCTGTGAACGCATTTTTTCAGAAACAGCAAGTCCTGATGCGTCATCACCAGCACGATTAATTTTTTCGCCAGAAGAGAGTTTTTCGATGTTTTTGAGCATATTGTCGTTAGAAACATTCAATACGCGGTCAGCATACAAAGAACTCATATTGTGATTAATAATCATAGTTGTGCCCTCCATGTCTAATTACAACAGAACTTCTTGTTCTGCGCCTCTGTGCTGGCATAAACAGGATTGCGCCCCCTGTTTAAGTTCAGTCCATTACAGTAGGAAAAATAAGTTTAAAAATGTAAACCTATTTTTCCTACTATCACAGGTAAAACATAGAAAACACATTTTCAAAGAACATTACATGCCTGAAAACATGTTAATAATTTGTGATTTTTCTAAAAAAGAAAACCGCGAATTATTTAAAGGGAATTTTTCGTTCCCTTTAAATAATTATAATACACTATCTCAGCAATGACAAGATATTTTGTGACTGACTGTTTGCCTGTGCGAGCATTGCAGTTCCAGCTTGCTGAAGAACAGAGTTCTTAGTGAATTCTACCATCTGTGAAGCCATATCAGTATCACGAATTCTAGATTCTGAAGCCTGAAGGTTTTCTGCAGAAACATCAAGACCTTTTACAGCCATTTCCATACGATTCTGGTAAGCACCTAAATCTGCACGCTGTTTATTAATCTTTTTAAGTCCTGCATCGATAACTCCGATGGCGCGGTTGGCATCTTCCGGTGTAGAAAGTGAAATCTTTGTTTCTGTGCCAATTTCACGGATTCCCAATGCTGTAGAAGACATTGTTCCGATGTAAACTTGCATTCTCTGATCCATGTTTGCACCAATGTGGAACCACATAGAACCAGTAACAGTGTTTTCACCTGTAGGGCGAGCAAATCGTCCAGTAAGCATATTCATACCATTGAATTGAGCCGAACTTGCAATTCTGTCAACTTCTGAAACTAAAGCAGAAATTTCTACCTGAATCTGCATTCTGTCTTCATCGCTGTAAATTCCGTTTGAAGATTGAACTGCCAATTCACGAATTCTCTGCATAATGTCAGTTGTTTCCTGAAGGTAACCTTCTGTTGTCTGAATGAAACTGATACCGTTTGAAGCGTTCTGAGAAGCCTGATTTAATCCGCGAATCTGAGCACGCATTTTTTCAGAAACAGCAAGTCCTGAAGCATCATCTCCAGCACGATTGATTCTTTCTCCAGATGAAAGTTTTTCCATATCTTTTGAAAGACCGAGCCCGTTGACTCCCAATTGACGATTAGCATAAATTGCCGACATGTTGTGGTTGATGACCATATATTCCTCCTTGGAATGTAAAAGGTAACATCCGTGTTACCAAAAGAAGCAAATGTGTGCACATGCATTTACAAGGCTACATCTACACACAATTGCATGATTTTAGAAAAGAAGTAAACTTTTACAACCTTTCTAATTGTTGTATCGGTAGGAGGAAATAAAAACTTTAGATTTTTTTTTAAGAATTTTGTATTTTTTTTAGATTTTCTATGATTGAAACGATTGCCCGAGTTGCTTTTCCGCGGTGAGAAATTGCATTTTTTTCTTCTGCTGAAAGTTCAGCGGCAGTTTTATTGTATTCCGGTAAAAAGAATATTGGGTCGTATCCAAATCCGCCATTTCCTCTGGAATCTTTTATATCTTCTATAATTGTGCCTTCCATTGTGTCCTGGGAAACATAAAATCGGTCTGGACCTAAATATAAAACCATCGAGCAGGTGTAGTGTGCTGAACGAGGCCCATTTTTAAAATTAAAGTTTTTTTCATTATTTTTTAGGGCAGCATTTAACTGATTAATTAAAAATTCATTTTGTTCGCTTTGCGGGATTTTTGTTCCGTCCGGCTTTCCTTGTGGAAAATCAGGGCCTGCATACCTTGCTGAAAAAATTCCTGGCACTCCGTTTAAGGCGTCCACACAGATTCCAGAATCGTCTGCAATGACAGGGCAGTGAACAATTTCGTAGAGGGCCTTTGCCTTGATTAAACTGTTTTCGTAAAATGTTTTCCCGTTTTCAATAGGATTAAAATCAAGGCCTTCATCAGACGGGGTAATGATTGTATGTTCGCTTAAAATTTGCGACATTTCTCTTTTTTTATTTTTATTTCCGGTTGCAAGATAAATTTTCATACAATCATTTTATAAAATTTACTCCGCTATGTCAAAATCTTTTGCCTTGTTCAAATAGAAGGAAACGGTGCGTTCTTTTAGTCCGAGCGTATTTGCAATCACTTTGTTTGAAGGCACGATTAAATTCCGTTTTGATTTTAATTGCGTTATTTTATTTTTCCAGAAATTTGTCTGAAGCTGAACAAGTTTTTCTTTTGTGGAAAATTCGTAATCGTTTAACGACATATTTTCCAATTCAAAAGAATAT
>CAVHIX010000111.1:0-6573 GCA_963636135.1 Anaerovoracaceae bacterium | reverse complement strand
TCTTAAAATTTTGGGAGAAAAATTTTGTTCCGCTTGAAATTCAGCTTTAGATTCTGTTTGGGAGTTTTTAATGGTTTCATTTAATTCATTTAAATTATTTATAACGCGATTTAAATTTATTGTTGAAGAATTTTCGCCAGTTAAATCGTAAAGTTCTGTAAAAAGTCCGGAATCTAGTAATTCTTTTATTTGGTTAGAAGAAAGATTTTGTAAAGTTTTAGATTTTAAATTCTGATTTTGCGTGGTAGTTGATTCGGTTTGGGAAATTTTTTGAGGTGAAGATTCTTTTTGAGTTTTTTGCGTTTGATTTTGAGTTCCTGGAATGTAAAATCCGCTTCCAAGTGATGGCGAAGAAATTTGCGGCATTTCCGGGGAAGTGATTACATGCGTTGAAGGAAACTGCGGAAAATCAATTGATTGTGGAAAAATAGAAAGCGAACAAAATCCAATTAATGTAAAAGAAGAAATTATTTTACAGATTTGCAAGGCTTTCCTCCACATAATTTAGGCGTTCAGTGAGCTGCGTAATTGTTCGTTCAAGGCGAGATTTTTCTTTTTGGAGTTTAGTTTTCTGATCGTCAGAATTTTGAGTTGCTCGTTTTTGTCTCATCATTTCGCGAACGCCAACAGGGCTTTTTCCGTTTAAAAATTCCTGTTCAACTTCGGCTCTGTCTGCTTTTTTGTGAACGGAAGCGACAGTTTTCATATTTTCAAATCCGATTGCGGGATTTACTTCAACATTTGCAACTTTACACATATCTTTTGCAGATGAACGAGGCAGACACAACACGCGGTCAATGTAATCTTCGTAGCGGATATTTGATTCTTCGCAAAGTTTGTGGGCCTGCATCAAAAGTTTGCCTAATTCTTGCATTAAGCGGCCGTTTTGTTCAACATATTCTTTTTTGATTTTTTCTGTAAGCGCCATTAATTCCGGGGAACCATCAATTGAAAGTTTATAATAGCCTTTTTGTTCTGCAATTAAAATTAATTCGTTGAAAAGGGCCCAAAACGCCTGATTGTGAACTTTTGCATTATAAGAAGCGGTTGGTTTTCCTGTTGTATTGATTAATTCTTCAGCATTTAAATGGTGGGTGTATTCGTGAACAGCTGTATAAATTAGTTCGTTTTCCGTTTTAAAATTCTTGTTGTGCAAAAGAATTTCGTGGGTGTCCGGAGCGTAAAGTCCATTCACTCGTTTGCTAGATTTTCCAGTCTGTGTTACCGTAAAATCAAGATTTGTTGGACGAATATCTAAAAGTAATTCTTTAATTTGCTGATTTTCCATAATTAATTTCTGATTATATTATAACTTTTAAAATTTTTCCATAATGATTTTTTATGAAAAATTAATCTAAAAATCCGCGCGAACTCAAAATGATAGAAGATGCAACTGTGGCGGCGGTTTCGGTTCGCATTACTCGTTGACCCATTCCAAGTCGGATAAATCCTGAATCTTCTAAAAGTTTTCGTTCTTTATCAGTCCAGCCTCGTTCACTTCCGATTGCGGCAATAATTTGTGTTTCTTTTGGCAGATTTTTAATTTGTTCCATATAAGAAGAAAGGCTTTTTTGCGGATTTACATTGTCGAGGGCGATTTTAATTTGATTTTCATTTTCAAAAGATTTTAGGCATTCCGGGAGCGTTTTATGCAAAAATAAATCTGGAACATGAGTGCTTGCCGCTTGAACCGTTCCGTCTAAAAGCATTTTGTATGCCGTTCCGTGTTCAACAAGATTTGATTGCATATAAGATTTTTCGCCTAATTCAGTGCTTGTTAAATGAACCTGGCAGATTCCAAGGGCCGCAATATCGCGTAAAAGTCGTTTTAGCTGAATCGGGCGCGGAAAACCAATAATCATTTTTAGCGGGAACAAAAGTTTTCCGTCAGAAAGGGGGATAAAATCAAATTTTATGTGCGTTTGGGTAATTTCAGTGATTTTTGCAGTTCCAGCTTTTTGATTTATAATTCCGCAAGAAAAAGAGTCCCCTACCCTTTTGTGAAGAATTTTTATTATGTGCTCAGCGCGTTCATCTTTTAGGCTGAGGGGATTTTTAATTTCTTGTTCTGAAAAAAGCGCAATATTCATTAATCTTTTCTTCTTACTTCAAATTGATTTTTAGGTAATTTTACTGAATTTTCAGAAAGATTTTTATACTTTTTTTGAAGAATTTCTTGAGAGCGTTTAAGTTCTTCGTCTTTTTCTGGAATTATAGGCTCCCAAGTTCCGTTTGAATTCAATTTATGGGCGTTTGAATTATCTTCAAAATAAGTGTTTAAAATTGATTTGATTTCTGTGAAAACTTTTTTATCAAGAATCGGGAACATAAGTTCAATTCTGCGGTCAAGATTTCGTGGCATCCAATCAGCACTTGAAAGATAAAGTTCCGGAGTATTGTCATTCTGGAAGTAGAAAATTCGGGCGTGTTCCAAATATCTGTCAACGATAGAAATTACTTTTATGTTTTCGCTAAGGCCTTTTACGCCTGGAACGAGCATACAAATTCCGCGAACATTTAAAAGAATTTTTACGCCGGCCTGACTTGCTTTATACAATGCTTCAATCACTTCATCGTGGGTAAGACTGTTCATTTTTGCAATGATAAGGCCTTGTCGCCCGCTAGACTGATGTTCGATTTCGCGTTGAATCATAGCTAAAAGTTTTTGTTTTAAAGAAACTGGTGCCATTCCCAAATGTTTCATCGTTTGCAAATTTGAATAGCCGGTTACAAGATTGAAAAATTGAGTTGCATCGTTTGTAATTTCTGGATTCGAAGTAAAAAGTGATAAATCAGAATATAATTTTGCAGTTTTTGGATTGTAGTTTCCGGTTGCAAGATGGGCATATCTTCTAAGGGAATCGTCTTCTTTTCGGATAATCATTAAGATTTTTGCGTGCACTTTTAAATTTACAAGACCATAAATTACGGTAACGCCGGCGTGTTCAAGTTGTGTAGCCCATGCAATATTTCTCTCTTCATCAAAACGGGCCTTTAATTCTACTAAAACTACAACCTGTTTTCCGTTTCGGGCAGCTCGTTCTAACGCTTCAATAATTGGAGAATCTTTTCCAGTTCTGTAGAGCGTCATTTTAATCGTTAAAACTTTTGGATCATCTGCGGCATCAGAAATAAATTTTATAACTGGGTCATAAGATTCGTAAGGCACATTTAAAAGAACATCGTGTTGGCGTAAGGTATTCCAATATGGTTCTTCCTGTGGCAAATCCGTTGGATAATAATGTTTCCAGTTTGGGAACGAAAGTTTTTTTGCTTCTTCTGTTTCGCGCAATTCCATGAAAACAGACGGATTTAATGCCCCAGAAATTTTGTAAATATCATCTTCTGTAAGATTTAGTTTTTCCTGCAAGAAATTTAAGATTTTTTCACTGGTTTGATTGCATGTCATTTGAACTGCAAAACCTGATTGGCGCTGAACTAAAACTTTTTCCATTTCGTGAATGAAATTTCTTTTTGAATCTTCGTCAACGGCAAAATCGGCATCGCGGGTAATTTTAAAAGTCATCGATTCTGTAACATTTAATCCCGGGAAAAGCATTCTTCCGTAATTTACAAGAACATCTTCGAGAAGGCAGAATTGTTTTTTATTTGAATCAGACGGAAGATAAATTATTTGATTTTGATTTTCAGGGATTTCAACAAATGCGATTCGTAAATTTTCGTCTTTTCCTTTTAATTCCTGATTTTGAGTTTTAATTTCTGTGATTGGTTCGAGCAAAAATGCAACATAGCGTTTTAAAGTTGCAATGTGTGGAAAAACTTCAGTGTCAGTTCTGAGCGGTGTTAAAATTGGAAAAATTTCTTTTTGAAAATAATCCTGAACAAATTCTGACTGAACTTCTGAAAAATTTTCCGGTTTTATGTATTCAAGATTTTTTGTGGCAAGTTTTGGAAGAATATCGTTATTCAAACATTCGTATTGCGTTCTAAAAATCTGGTGTGCGCGTGCGGAAATTTGCTGAAGAACCATTTTTGGAGTAAGACCCGAAATGTCTTTTTGTTCTGGAGTAGAAAAAAGTTCTCGTTTTACAGAAGCAACCCGAACTTGAAAAAATTCGTCAAAATTGCTGGTTACAATTGAAAGAAATTGAAGTCGTTCTAGCAATGGAAGTTCTTTTCGTAATCCGTGAAATAAAATTCGTGCGTTAAATTCGATCCAAGAAAGTTCTCTATTAAAAAAAATTGATTCCATAAAATTCCTCACCTAGATTAAAATGATTTTTAGCCCAAAAATAGATTCAAAAAAATCGCCTTTTTGAGACAAAGCAACTTTTTCTAACGAAATATTTTGGTGATTTTTAGTTTTTATAGTTAAAGTGTCGTTTGAGATGTGGAAAGATAAATCGTTGAGCTTCTGGCTATGACTTCTGTCTAAAGCGTCGGCAACTCGGATTATTGCTGTAAGTTTTAAAATTGTCATTCTTTCAGCACGCGGCAAATTCTGGAACGATTCTGAATCCTGAGGAGATTTTTTTCCGCGGTGATATTTTGCAATTTGAGAAATAATCGTGTTTTCCATTTTAGAAAGCCCAAAAATTTCTGAATTTTTTATAATATATTCGCCGTGAAGATTGTGATGGTCAAGCCGGATAAAAATTCCAATGTCGTGTAAAATTGCGGCAACCTGAAGCAAAAGTTTTGAGCGGTCGTCAAAAGTTGTTTCAGATTTTAAAGCGT
Source organism: Anaerovoracaceae bacterium (assembly GCA_963636135.1). Classification (GTDB taxonomy): domain Bacteria; phylum Spirochaetota; class Spirochaetia; order Treponematales; family Treponemataceae; genus Treponema_D. The sequence goes on along the minus strand of CAVHIX010000111.1, from coordinate 1,875 downwards.
CAAAAAGTTGAAGGCTAACCGTTCTTACATATTCTGCGTGTTTTTCGTCGCCATAATATTTTTTTAACAGATTTGAAGAAGAAGCAATAACCTGATCGTTAAATTCATTTTTTAATTCAGAATTTGATTTTGAAGTTCTGTCGATTATGAGCCCTTCGCGGATATTTGTTTCCGGAACGATAATTGATTTTACTTTTGTAAGTTTGATAAACATTTTGTAAATCAAAAGGCTTACATGCATTGTCTGTGCGTCAGAATAAGAGATTTTAAAACGCGCTACAAGTTCATCAACTGAATATTTTTGAATTTCGTCTGTAAATTTTTCAAAATCTTTTCGGCTGATTGACCATAAAAATGTGGAAATTGGTTTTCCAATGTGAACTGCGGCTACATTTAAAACTGAACCGACGGTAATAAATTGTTTTACATCAGAAAAATTAAGTTCGCTTTCAAGAGAGCCTTTTGTATTTTGAATAAATTCTGAAATATAGCGAAGAATATCTTCTGAAGAACGCGAAAAATGATTTTTTTCTACGCGGGCAGAACCGAATCTTAAACTGTGAGCGCCAGCCATTTTGCCTTTTTTCATCAGCATCATTTCGGTTGAACCGCCGCTTACTTCAAGAATAATTGTATCTTCTTCTTTTTCTAGCGGGAATTCTTTTAGGCATTCTTTTACAGCGATATAAGTTAGGCGATTTTCTTCAATCCCGTCGATAACATTTACTTTGAATCCTGTTGAAGAAAGAATTCTGTCTAAAATTGGATCTTTGTTTTTTGCTTCGCGGAAGGCACTTGTCGCGATTACTGTAGTTTTTTCCGGAGTAATGCCCCACCCTTTTAATTGTTCAGAAAAGCGTTTTAAAATCTTTAAAATTTGAACAAGCGTTTCCCGGGAAATTACGCCTTCGCTAAAAACATCGCGCCCAATTGTGATTGGTAATTCAGAGCGATCGAGAATATTTCTTTTTGATTCTATAAGTTCTGCAACTAAAAGACGAATTCCTGTTGCACCGATTTCAATAACAGCTTCTGGTTTTGACATATTGCTCCGTATAAGAATATATTAAATTTGAAAAATAAAATTCTAGTTAGCAATTTGTAAAATTTAATTAAAATTTTGCAAATGTTATTGACTGTTCAAAAAGAATTACGATTATAATTTGTCAATCAGCATTGAACATTTTCCACTTGGAATTGGGAGCGTTTTCTTTTTTTGATCCAAAATGTTGATTGTAAAATAGTAAAGTTTTTCGCTTTCCATCTGGATTTCCCAACCGCGAGAACTTTTGTTGCTTAAAATTGTAATTAAATTTCGTTTGAGGGAAAGATTTTCGATTCCCATAATTTCAAGATTTGGAATAATCCAATCTACAGTTTTTCGTGGCAAGCTGATAGAAAGACCAATTACATTTTCAATCATCAATGCGATTGTTGAAAGACCCGCCGCAATCATAAAATGCCCGCGTGGAAAATCTGGATTTGTAGATAAAGATGCTTTTCCTTCTTTGTTCGGGCAATATGCTTCGTAAAGGTCGCCGTTTTCTTTTTGATTGTTAGGCATTAATCCTTCAAGTACAAAATATAAGTGACGGATTGAACATTCTCGGGCAAATTCAAAATACTGATATTTTTCAAGGCCCTTTATAACCATAAAATTCATCATTGGGAAAACGCTTCCGCAATAACCTTCGCCATTTTCTGAAAAGTGAGGATCGTCTGCTGCAAGTGTTGGGAATGGATGTTCAGTTCCAAAAGATGAAGGATTATTTAAATGTTCAACAAGTTCGGAGGCTTTGTCGGCGTTTGGAATTTCTGCTAAAAGTGGCCAAAATCCTGCAATCGTTTTTACAGGAAGTTTATTCTGATCTTTGT
>CAVHIX010000110.1:0-6597 GCA_963636135.1 Anaerovoracaceae bacterium | reverse complement strand
ATAGCGGAACTGCGGAAAGCCGGATTGGCGTTCGGATGATTTTTAAGATTTTTTTCATTTTTTTTAAATTTATTTTTAATTTACTGCCGGAAAACGATTTTTTGGGCTATTTAAAGGGTGAGGTGTTTTATGCAAATTTATTCTTTTTCGCCTTTTGGATATGAAGGGGCGCTGGTCACGGTTGAAGTTGATTTACGACGGGGAATTCCTGCGATTGATATTGTGGGGCTTGCTGATGGAGCGGTTCGGGAATCGAGGGAACGGATGCAGGCTGCGATAAAAAATTCGGGGTTTGAATTTCCTGGAGAACGAGTTTTAATCAGTCTTTCGCCAGCAGATTTGAAAAAAGAGGGAGCGGGATTTGATTTGCCTATTGCATTAGGAGTTTTGGCGGCTAAAGTTCAGGATTTGAAAGTTACGGAATCTGTTTTGGTGATGGGTGAACTTGAATTATCCGGAAAAATTAGAAATGTTCGGGGAGTTCATGCGGCGGCTAGTACGGCGTTTGATTGCGGGATTACAAAATGTATTGTTCCGTCTGGAAATGCAGATGAAGCGCGAGAAGTTTCAGGAATGAAAGTTTTTGGAGCGGACAATTTAGAAAATGCGTTTTTGGCGTTGAATAATCCATTATGTTTTACTGAAATTGGTGAAAAAAATTCTTTTAAAGAAAATGAAGGATTTGAAGATGCACAGGAAATTTCTGGCGTTTGGTTTCCGAAAATTGGCGAAAATGAAGAATTTTTTGAAATCATGAATCAGGAAAAATTAGTACGGGGGCTACAAATTGCGGCGTGCGGAGGACATAATCTTCTTACGGTTGGTTCTCCGGGATGCGGGAAAACTATGGCCTTGCAGAAATTTTCGGGATTACTTCCGATTTTGACTAATGAACAATCACAATCGACGACTAGAATTATGTCTTTAGCGGGGCTTTTGCCGGGGAATAAATCTATCATAAGAATTCCACCTTTTAGGATTCCACATCAGACGGCAACTATAGAAGGAATTTGTGGCGGGGGCCCATTATGTAGACCGGGGGAAATTTCTTTAGCACACAATGGAGTTCTATTTTTGGATGAAGCTGCGGAATTTAAATCTTCTGTACTGCAAATGCTGAGAGTTCCTATTGAAAATGGCAGGATTACATTGAGTAGAGCTGGGCGTTCTACGGTTTTTCCTGCTGATTTTCAACTCATTATGGCGACTAATCCGTGTCCGTGCGGAAATTATGGTTCAGAAAATAAAATCTGCTTATGCAGTGCCCGGTCAATTGAACTATATTGGAAGAAATTTTCAAGTCCGCTTTTGGACAGAATCGACATTCGAATTCCTATTGAAAACAAAATCACTTTTAATGGAGAAAAAAATGGAGAAAATGAAGGAAAAATTTTTAGAATTTCTACAGCAGAACTTAGAAAAAAAATCGCAGTCGGGCTTTGTGCTCAACGAAAACGGCAAAAAGTTAAAAACGCAAAACTTACTCCCGCTCAGATTGATGAATTTTGCAAACTGGACAATGAAGGACAGAAATTTTTAGAAAAAATTGTAGAAAAACACAGTCTTTCACCGAGGGGAATCTCTTCAATTTTAAAACTTTCGCGAACAATCTGCGATATGGAAAACAGAGAAAAAATCAATTTAAACGATTTAAAGGAAGCAAGCGAGTTTAGAACGGGATTAAAAGATTACATAAATTTCTGTTAAATAAAAAAGGCTACCTTTTTTAAGATAGCCTTGATACCGGAGAAGAGACTTGAACTCTTACGCCATCGCTGACAAAAGATTTTGAGTCTTTCGTGTCTACCATTTCACCACTCCGGCAAGTTTCTTTACTATATCAGATTAAAAAGGGTTTTTCAAGTGGAAAATTCGTTATATAATAAAAAAATTGTAAAAAAAATCAGTTAAATTAGGATTTTGCATTTATGACTCCAGAAAAAATTTTGAAATCTTATTTTGGATACGACAAATTTCGGCCTTTACAAAAAGAAATAATTGAAAATGTTTTAAACGGAAAAGACACTCTCGCAATTATGCCAACTGGCGGCGGAAAATCGATTTGTTATCAGGTGCCGGCAATTATTTTTAACGGAATTACGATTGTCGTTTCGCCTTTGATTTCACTTATGCAAGATCAGGTTAATTCTCTGGTTGAAAATGGGATTTCTGCGGTTTATTTAAATAGTTCTGTTGATTGGGATGTTTATCTTGATACGGTAAAAGAAATTAAAAATGGAAATATAAAAATCGTTTATGTTTCGCCGGAAGGATTAAACACGCTGAAAATGCAAAATATGTTCCACGAATGTTTGGTTCCGATAAAATGCATTACGATTGACGAAGCCCACTGTGTTTCTGAATGGGGGCACGATTTTCGCCCGGATTACATGGAAATTGCAAACTTTAGGGCCCAGTTTCCGAATGCAGTCTGTTTGGCGCTAACGGCAACGGCAACAAAGCAAGTTCAGTCTGACATAATTTCGAATTTAAGATTAAAATCGCCTGAAATAAAAATTGCAAGTTTTAACCGCGAAAACATTTTTCTTGAAGTAAAAGCGAAAAAAAATGCGTTCAGCCAAGTTGTAGAGTGCATAAAAGAACATCAAAATGAAAGCGGAATCATTTACTGTTTTTCGCGAAAGCAGGTCGACAGTTTAACAGATTCATTAAAAGAATTAAAATTTTCAGTTTTAAAATATCACGCGGGCCTTACAGACAAAGAACGAAGCAAAAATCAGGAATTATTTTTAAAAGATGAATGTCAGATTATGGTTGCGACTGTTGCGTTTGGAATGGGGATTAATAAATCGAATGTAAGATTTGTAATTCATTATGATATGCCAAAATCCCTTGAAGAATATTACCAGGAAATTGGGCGCGCCGGACGAGATGGACTTGCAAGCCACGCACTTTTACTTTACAGCGGTGCCGATATTCACAAAATAAAATTTTTCTTTAACGAAGCAAGCGATCCGGAAAAGGCGGAAAAACTTTTGCAGGGAATGATAAATTATGCGAACGCGAGAATCTGCAGAAGGAAAGTTTTGTTAAATTATTTTGGCGAAAAATTTTCCCCAGCTGAAAAAAGCGATTGCTGTTGCGACATTTGTTCGGCGGAACCTTTAGATTTGCAGGATGTTACAATTCCAAGTCAGAAATTTATGAGCTGCATTATTCGAACTAATTTTCGATTTGGAACGACATACATAATCGATGTTTTAATGGGCTCAAAAGGAAAAAGGATTCTTGAAAATCATCATGAAAAACTTTCTACCTGGGGAATCGGAAAAGAACTTTCAAAAGAAGATTGGTTTACCCTCTGCGAAAATCTGATAAATTTCGGATTTGTCGAAAAAAATGGCGACTACAATATTTTAAATATCACTCAAAAAGGAAAGGCGGCCCTTATAAACCGCGAAAAAATTCTTTTACCAGTCGATTTTAAAATTCAAAAACTGATTAATGCACCAAACGCCCGAGAGCCCAAAAAACTTTCTTCAATTGCGCAGAAAAATAAAAATTTTGTAAAAAATCTTTCAGAAAAAGATTTAGCTTTGTATAACGCAATAAAAGACTGGCGAAAAAAAACTGCCGACGAGCAAAATGTTCCGCCGTATGTTATTTTTGGCGACAAAACGCTAGAAGATTTGGTAGAAAAAAAGCCTGAAAACACTCAAAGCCTACTCGAAGTTTTCGGAATTGGTGAATTAAAAGCCGAAAAAATCGGAAGTCAAGTGCTCAGGCTAATTTCAGATTTTGAAAATCTATAAAAGATTCAAAACTTTTTATTTTTTACGAAAACAATTTTCTACATTCAAGATAGAATCGTTTTTCATCGGCTTCGCCCATACTAAAACTTTTTCGTGGGAGAGGACCTTTTTGATTAATCGTGTCAAAGAAACTATTTTTTTCAACTGGCGGAAGTAAAATTCCCACTACGCTAGATTTTTGCGCCAAACGGAAAATTTCCTGCTCGCCGTGAATGTAATCAATCTGCACATTTTTAGATTCATTTTTTATAAAATCGTCTAAAACCGGCTGAAAAGAACTAACCGCAAGCCCTTGAACATTCGTTTTTAATAGAACAAATTGCGTTTTTTCATTCTGCGTGAACACAAACCCAAAATCAGATTTAGAATTTTTTACGGATTTTTCCAATTCTTCTTTTGACGAAAGATTTTGTTCAGTTCCGCCTAAGGCATTTTTTACAAAATCAATTAATTTTTCTGGTTCGGCATTGAACAAAACGCGGTGAATCGGCTCAAAAGTAAGACCAGAATCAAAAATATTTACAATTTCAACGAGGGCATAACGAATCGGACTATTTTCTATAAGTTCCGGATGCTCATTTTTATATTCGTCCCAAACGGCCTTTGCAGTTGCAAGAGAATGATTTCCGTCTCCAACCGCGAACAAAAATGTTGAACCATCAGGCTGCGTATTTTTTTCAAAAAGTTTTTGCAATGAAGAGCGAACATATTCAATTTCAGAATCCGAAGAAACATCCCAGCCTTTTATCGAACCGCTATTTTTCATCAGATTTCCGGAATAAAGGCAATTTTTTTTGGAAACGAGATTTCCAGTTCCTTCTACCAAAATATGTTCCGGATCGTTTACCAAAAGCATAATGTGCGGCAGTTCGAGAGTGGCCCCTTTTCGAATCTGCATTCTTGGCGGAATTCGGTCAACAATTGTAGCTTCCGTGGCACGAATCAGCGCTTTTGAAAACGGTTTCCATTCGTAAGTTTCAAGGTCGATTGCACAAACAAGGCCCTTTCGTGTTCGGTTGTAGGCCGTTTTTCTTTCTATGTAAACAAAACTTTTTTTTGCAGAATCAAAAACGCCATTTTCAAGATAAGCGGCCATCGTTCCTTGAATTTTTTTAATTCGTTCCGCTTTATCAGAATCGTTTAAATAAACTTCCGGCAAAATCAAATTCAAAGTTGAAACTTTATTCTGTGTAAGATTTTCAACATCGGCCCAATATTTTCTGTCTTGAGTGTACTGATCGCAGGCAACAACGCTCCAGGAAGCAACATCAAGATTTTTCGGCAATAAGATTTCAGGGATTTTTACACCCATTTGTTCAAAACTTTTCATTCTTAAAATATAAAACATTTTGAAAGTTTGTGCTATAATCAAAAAAACCGGAAAAAAGGAACAAAAATGCAAAATTCGATGGTTCAGGGATTTTACGGAAAGCAAATTCAGTCTCAAAAAATGCTCGCGCACCAGATTATGGCGGTGAAAATGCTTTCTTTAAAATCTGTTGACTTGCGGGAAGAAATTTTAAAAGAAGTTGAAAATAATCCCGCCCTTGAAATCACTTTTGACCCGATGACGAATGAAAAATCTGGTTTTAAAACGCAAAATGATTCTGACGCTTATCAAAAAATACTTGAAAATCAGGAAGATTCGCGGGAAACGCTTCAAGAACATCTTTTAACGCAGCTGAATATGACAAAACTTTTGCCAGAAGAAACTGAAGCGTGCCGACAGTTGATTTTTAATCTTGACCAGAAAGGATTTTTTATTTTAGCCCCGGATTCTTTAAAATCTGAAAAAGGAAAACGATTTTCACCGACAATTTTACAAAAAGCGATTAAAATCGTGCAAAATTTTGATCCGGCCGGAATTTGCGTTAGAAATTTTGAAGAGAGCCTAAAAGTTCAGGCGGAAATAAAATTAAACGAAGAAGAAAACGAAAATCTTAAATCGAATAAATTAATTCTTTTTATTTTGGACGGGCACTTTTCATTTTTAGACCCGCCGGAACCAGAAAAAATCAGGCAAAAAATCGTAAATTGGATAAAACAAAATTCTGAACAAAAAATTAAAAACGAAGACCAAACCCAAATTTTAAAATCTTATGAAAATTTTAGCGAAGAATATGTTACCGAAAAAAAAATTTTAGGGGCCCTTTCGTTTATAAAAAAATTAAATCCTTTTCCGGCGTCGAATTTTTTAAGTTCCGCGCAAAATGCGTTCATAAAACCAGATGTGAGCGTTACTTTTGAAAAGGGATTTTTAGAAAAAGACGATTTACAAAAAGGCGAAATTGCGTTTTCAAAGGACGAATACATAAAAGTCACCCCCTTAAATGACACACTCCCGGAAGTTGCGCTTTCTAAAGATTTTTCAGAATCGTTAAAGTCAAAAAAAATCACAAATAAATCCGTCGAAAAAATGATAAAAGAAAAAATCAGTAATGCAAACTTTTTTATAAATATTTTGGCATTCAGAAATCAGATTACTTTTGAAACGCTCGTAAAAATTGTTAGCATTCAAAAAGATTTTTTTAAATTCGGGCAAGGGCATTTAGTTCCGCTCACGCAAAAAAAACTTTCTCAAATGCAAAATATCAGCGAATCCACGATTTCAAGGATGGCAGATTCAAAATACATTTTGTGCGATTTGGGCCTTTACCCGATGAAAAATTTTTTCAGCCACAGTTTGCACAAGAATTCAAATATTTCAAGCGACGCGATAAAATTAAAAATCCTAAAATTAATTGAAAATCAGGACGAAAACGAAAAAAAATTAAGCGACCAAAAAATCTGTGAAATTTTAGAAAAAGAAGGATTAAAAATCGCC
>CAVHIX010000109.1:0-6656 GCA_963636135.1 Anaerovoracaceae bacterium | reverse complement strand
AATATCAAAGGGGTAAAGTTAGTTGGGCAATTGCTCAAAGAAACTCTAGAGCGGTTTGAAGCGTTTTATCCACGAGTGATAATCTGCAAATTTTTTACACCTTTTTTAAATATAACAAAAATCTATATGCCAATCTGATTACTAACAACACATTAAAAATGAGAAAAAACCAAATTTTCTATCAGAAAAATATTTTTCCGCAGTTAAATCATTCAACTAAAAGAATTTAGAAAAATCAAAATCTGTTTTCTCTTGAAATTTTCTATGTTTTTGCTACAATAGCGTTTATGTGCTCGCATAAAACTTTGCCCGGAAATCCACAATGGTTAGGGGCTACGCCTTCAGAAAATGGCGTTAATTTTGCTGTTTTTAGCAAAAATGCTGAACGAGTTGTACTAGATTTATTTAATTCTCCAGAAGATAAAATTCCTGCTGAATCAATCGAATTTGACCCAAAAATCAACAGGACAGGAAATATTTGGCATATTTTTATACAGGATTTGCCAGTCAATTCTCTTTATTTGTACAGAGTAGACGGCCCTTACAATCCGCCGGAAGGTCACAGATTTAATTTTAACAAATATCTCTTTGACCCTTACTGCAAAGCTTTTACTCCAGGCTCAGTTTTTCAGTCTTATAATTTGCAGAGGGAACGAGGACTTGCCGGAATTGAAAATGGCAAACTTTCCGACCTTTCAAATTTTCCAAAATGCGTTGTAATTTCTGATTCTGATTTTGATTGGGAAGACGACAAACCGTTAAATATTCCGCTTGAAAAAACTGTAATTTACGAAACACATTTAAAAGGATTTACAGCATCTTCCACAAGTGGCGTTAAAAATCCTGGCACTTACAAAGGATTTATCGAAAAAATTCCGTATTTAAAACAATTGGGAATCACAGCGATTGAACTTCTTCCAATTTTTGAATTCGACGAAAATGAAAATTCAAATATTGACCCAAAAACCGGAAATCTTTTAAAAAATTACTGGGGATACAGCACAATCGGATTTTTTGCCCCAAAAACTTCATATTCTGCAGAAAAAGGACCTGGTCAAACCGTAAAAGAATTTAAAAATCTTGTAAAAGCGCTTCACCAGGCAGGAATCGAAGTAATTTTAGATGTAGTTTTCAATCACACTGCCGAAGGAAACGAACACGGCTACACTTTCTGCTTCCGCGGATTTGAAAATTCAACATATTATCTTTTGCCCGAAAACGAAAAACAGTATTATCACAATTTTTCAGGGTGCGGAAACAGCATTAACGCGAATAATCCAGTCGTTTCAAAATTAATCTTAGACAGTCTTCGATATTGGGTTACTCAAATGCATGTTGACGGATTCAGATTTGATCTTGCAGCCGAACTTTGCCGCGGAAAAAATGCCGGATTTTTGCAATTTCCATTTGTAATCGATGCAATTTCTGAAGATCCGCTTTTAGCAAATACAAAAATTATCGCAGAACCATGGGATTGTGGTGGCGGATATTATGTTGGCAATTTTCCTGGCGAACGATGGAGCGAATGGAACGACCGTTATCGCAACGACATTCGAAGATTTGTCCGCGGAGACGAAGGTTGTGCAACTGCAGCTGCAACAAGAATCGCCGGAAGTTCAGATTTGTACAATCATTCAAAACGCCTTCCTCTCGCTTCAATCAATTTTATTACTGCCCACGACGGTTTTACGCTGAACGACATTGTTTCGTATAATTCAAAACACAACGAACAAAATGGCGAAGAAGGCCGCGACGGAAACAACGACAATCTAAGCTGGAATCACGGATTTGAAGGCGAAACTTGTAATCCAAAAATTGAAAAATTGCGTTTACAAAAATTAAAGAATTTTATGACCTGCCTTTTGATTTCTCAGGGCGTTCCAATGTTTACCGCTGGTGACGAATTCAGGCGAACTCAAAACGGAAATAACAACGCTTACTGCCAGGATAACGAAATTTCCTGGATAAATTGGGATTTTCTTGCAAAAAATTCAGAATTGTTCAATTTTACAAAACAAATGATTTCTTTGCGAAAGACACATCCCGCATTCCGAAGAAAAAATTTCTTTTCCAATGTAAAACCAGAAATCGAATGGTTTGATGCCGATGCAAAAAATCCGGACTGGTCAAAAATGAAACGATTTTTAGGCTTAAAAATAAACGGAACTGCATGTCGACACAAAGACGGAAGAGTCGATAACGATTTTTATTTTGCCGCAAACACCGACATTTACGATATTACGCTAAAAATCCCGAATGCGCCAAAAAATAAAAAATGGTTCAGAATCGTAGACACTTCAATTTGCGGAGAAAATTCAATTCTTCCAGAAGAAAATGCTGAATTAATCCCAGAAGGAAACCGTTATGTTCTTCCGGCTAACACATATTTACTACTTATATCAAAGTAAATATTATTGAAAAATAGTTCAATTTTTTATATTATATTCTAATAGACATTAACCTGGAGGTTAACAATGAAGTTTGATGCCGTAAAATTTAAGGAAAATCTCGAAGCTCGTCTAAAAAGACAATACGGAAAAGATATTTCCCAGGCTAACAAACATGATCTTTTTGATGCAGTATCTGCTTCTGCATTAGAAGTAATTATGGAAAACTGGATGGCAACTCGCCATGAATATGAAAAAAAACCAACTAAACAGCTCTATTATTTATCTGCAGAATTTTTAATGGGTCGTGCATTAAGCAACAACCTTATCAATGCAGAAATTTCTGATCAAGTAAAAGCTGTTCTAAAAGATATGAACATCGATTACGATATGATTGAAGATCAGGAACCAGATGCCGGATTAGGAAACGGTGGTTTAGGTCGTCTTGCAGCTTGTTTCTTAGATTCACTTGCAACTCTCGACTACCCTGGACACGGATACGGAATCCGCTACCGCTATGGTATGTTTGAACAAAAAATCGAAAATGGTTACCAGGTTGAATACCCAGATAATTGGCTTGCTCACCGCGACCCATGGGAAATCAAACGCTCAGATTTAGCAGTAACTGTAAAATTCGGTGGAAACATCGCTTACGGTAAAACTCCAGACGGAAGAGACCGCTATTACATCGAAAATGCAGAAGAAGTTACAGCAACTCCTTACGATATGCCAATCGTTGGTTACGGAACAGGAACTGTAAACACATTGCGATTGTGGCAGGCTTCTTCTCCAAACGGATTCGATTTACAACTTTTCAACAATATGGAATATAATCGCGCTGTAGAACGCCAAAATTCAGCAGAAAATGTTTCAGCCGTTCTTTATCCAAACGATTCAGGTCCATCAGGAAAAGCTCTTCGTCTTAAACAGCAGTATTTCTTCTCTTCTGCTTCATTACAGGATTTAGTTCGTCACTATGTTGCAGATTACGGAACAGATTTTAGAAAATTCTCTGATTTACATGTAATTCAGTTAAACGATACTCACCCGGTAGTTGCAATTCCAGAACTTATGCGTATTTTAATGGACGAATACAATGTAGGTTGGGATGATGCTTGGGCAGTTGTAACAAAAACTTTTGCTTATACAAACCACACAATTCTTGCTGAAGCTCTTGAAAAATGGCCTATCGAAATTTTCCAGGGATTACTTCCACGAATTTACCAGATTGTAGAAGAAATTAACCGCCGATTCTTAATTGAACTCCGCGAAAAATATCCAAACGATTACGATCGCCACGGAAGAATGTCAATCATCAACAACGGAAAAGTTTACATGGCTTGGCTTGCAATTCACGCATGTTTCAGCGTAAACGGTGTTGCAGAACTCCATACAAAACTTTTAAAAGAAGTTGAACTTCACGATTGGTATGAACTTTACCCTAAAAAATTCAACAACAAAACAAACGGTATTACACAGCGCCGATGGCTTTTGTCTTCAAACCCAGAACTCGCTTCTTTCATCACAAAAAGAATTGGTCACGGTTGGGAAAAGAATTTGACTCTTCTCAAAGGGCTTGAAAAATATCTCGACGACGAAAAGAGCTTAAAAGAATTAATTCAGATTAAAGCCGACAATAAAGTTCGCCTTGCTGAATATTTAAAATATGCTCAAAATGAAACAATCGATCCAGATTCAATTTTCGATGTTCAGGTAAAACGACTTCACGAATACAAACGCCAGTTGATGAATATTCTTCACATTATGTATGTTTACAACAAAATGCTTGAAGATCCTAAATACAAAGAAAAAGCTGCTAAAAAAACATACATTTTTGGTGCAAAATCAGCTTCTGGATACCGCCGTGCAAAAGCAATTATTAAACTTATTAATACAGTTGCAGAACGAATCAACAACGACCGCCGCGTAAACGACAAACTTCATGTTGTATTCGTAGAAAACTACCGCGTTTCAGTTGCAGAAAAAATCTTCCCGGCAGCAGATGTTTCAGAACAAATTTCTACAGCAGGTCTTGAAGCTTCAGGAACTTCTAACATGAAATTTATGTGTAACGGTGCTCTCACAATGGGAACAATGGACGGTGCAAACATTGAAATCGTAGAAGAAGCTGGAAAATCAAATGCATTCATTTTCGGTCTCCTAACAGAAGACATTCAGAAAATCGAACGCGAACACAGCTATAATCCACAGAGCTACTTGGAACAAAATCCAGCACTTGCAAAAGTTGTAAATCAGCTTGTAGACGGAACTTACGATCCATCTCATCAGTTATTCAAAGAAATTCACGATTCTTTGGTTTACGGTGTAGAAGGAAACCGAGCCGATGTTTACTATGTTCTTGCTGATTTCGATTCTTACTGCAAAGCTCAGGATAAAGTTGAAGTTTTGTACAAAGATCAGATGAAATGGGCAAAAGCATGTCTTAAAAACATTGCAAACTGCGGAAAATTCTCTTCTGACCGCACAATTGAAGATTATGTAAAAGATATTTGGAAGTTAAAAAAATTACCAATTTCTTCTAAATAATTTTTAGATTTTTTATAAGGCCTGAATGTTGTTTAGCATTCAGGTTTTTTTTTGGAGTTTTTATGGAAAAAATAGAACAATTTCAAAAAATGTACGACGAATGTTCAAATATTGTATTTTTTGGTGGCGCCGGAGTCAGCACAGAAAGCGGAATTCCAGATTTTCGAAGTCAAGATGGCCTTTACAATCAGGAATGGAAATACCCACCAGAAACTATGATTAGCAGAAGTTTTTTCAATGCAAACCCAAAAGAATTTTACCGATTTTACAGAAAAAAATTAATTGTTCAGAATGCAAAACCAAATTCTGCACACATTACGCTTGCAAAAATGGAACAAAAACATAAACTTTCAGCGGTTATCACACAAAATATTGACGGACTTCATCAAAAAGCGGGAAGCAAAAATGTTTTCGAACTTCACGGAAGCACTTTACGAAATTTCTGTATGAAATGCAAAAAATTTTACCCAACAGATTTTATAATCAATTCAGAATTTACAGACGACGGGATTCCAAAATGCGATTGTGGCGGAATTGTAAAACCTGATGTCGTTCTTTACGAAGAAAATCTTAATGATGAAACAGTTTTAGGCTCAATAAATGCAATAAAACACGCTGATATGCTGATTATTGGCGGAACTTCGCTCGTAGTTTACCCGGCAGCAGGCTTAATCGATTATTTTAAGGGGAAATATTTAATTTTAATCAACAAATCTGTAACACAGGCAGATTTAAAAGCGAATTTAGTTTTTCACGAATCAATTGGAAGCGTTTTGTCGAGCCTGAAAATTTAAAAATCGATTGACCCAACGATTGTAGAATCATCATCTTCAACTTTTTGAACTTTTGTTTTTTCAGTTTTTTGATTCTGATTTTTTTTGCTGGATTTTTTAGTTTTAGTCGCTTTTTTTCCGGTGAAATCAGTAATATCAACCGAAGAATTTTTATTTTCTGGGGAAAAAATAAACGCGAACAAACTTCCGCAAATTCCGCCGGCAATATGGGCAACCGCAGAAATCGATTCTCCAGAATCCGTAAAAATACAGCGCCCGATATACAAAATAAAAACCAAAATAAAACTAAGCGGAATTTCAGTTTTGTTAATCGAAGTATACGAAATCAGCAAAATCATCATAAAAATAATGTCACTCGCCCCGCACATCGGATAAACCAGAAAAATGGCGTTTACAAATCCGCTCACGAGAGAAGTTATAATCATCATTACAAGAATTTTTACGGAACCGTATTTTTGTTCAAGAATTGGGCCTAAAAGCAAAAGAAAACATAAATTCCCGGAAAGATGTAAAAAATCCGTGTGACCAAAAACATGAAAAACGAGCCTAAAATAGTCTAAAGCATTTTTAAAATCAAAAAAATCCGGAACAGTTTGCGAACCTTTGCCCCGAACAACAAAAAATGCATTTATCAGCTTATTTCCAAAAAATTTATCAACAAAAAAAACTACAACCGCGATAATACAAAATGTCAATACAACCGGAGCATTATATGTGATTCTAAACTTTTTTAAACTCATATTCAGACTTTAACATTTTTTTTACAGTAGAACAACCTTTCTTTGTCCTCTAAAATCTATCATTTTATACTTATATTACAAATTGTTATTGACTATTCCCCCTATTTTTTTTTAAAATCAAACTATTATTGGAGCTTAAAATGAGTTTAAATAATGAAATTATTCCAGATTTTGATTCAGAATCAGAC
>CAVHIX010000108.1:0-6756 GCA_963636135.1 Anaerovoracaceae bacterium | reverse complement strand
TTGCAAAAATTAAACCGGCAGAAGATGTAAAAGATTTACCTATGGAAAATAAAAAAATTTCCGGGGAGCCTTCAGTTTTTGTTCATCCGTCTGCTGAAGGTGCGGCTCAGGTTTTTAGATTTTTTAAAGGCCCAAGTGTAACCGATGATGATTATTGTTCATTTGAAATTGCTTGTAATATTTATTCTGATGTTTTGTTCAATGTTGTTCGCGAGCATTTTGGGGATTGTTATACGCCGAGTGCTTCGTCTACAGGTGGTGGAGCGGTTTTTGGCTATGAAATGTTGTACAATGTTTCGAATATAAAAGATTTTGCTTCACATTTGAAGATTGCCCGCGATATTATGCAAAAAGGTTTTATCGTTAGCGGAAAAGATGAAAATAATGATTTTATTTTGGAACCAATTTCTTCGCGTTTAAAAAGTTATATTAATTCGTTTAAAAATTCCAAATTTATTGATGAACAAACGACATTTGATTTAAATTTCAGAATGGCGGGAAGTTATTTGTATTTCAAAGATGTTTCAAAATCTCAAGAACTTTTTAAGCGCATAGATTCTGTGACTACGGATTCAGTTTTGGCGGCATTTAAAAAATATTTTGTCGACGAATCTTCAAGATATTTTGCCGTTGTTGGTGAAAATGAAGAAGATAAAATAAGTTTCGATGAGAAATAAAAAAAGTGAAAAAAAATTTAAAAAATAAAAGAAAATCTATTGACACTTTTTTTGCTCTGATGTATATTATAAAAGCATTCAGCAAATGAATGATGGGCTATTAGCTCAGGTGGTAGAGCACCGCCCTTTTAAGGCGGCTGTCGATGGTTCGAGTCCATCATAGCTCAAAGGCTTCTGTTAATTCAGGAGCCTTTTTTATTTTATGGCGATTTATTTAAAATAATTTTAGAGTGATTTTTATGTTCAGTTTAAATCAGAAATCAGAAATAGATTTTGTTGAAAATTTTTTTGTTTTTTTTGAAAAATCAGTTTTTTTAAATATTTCTAGGGAAGATTTTTTAGTCGCAGTTTCACTTTTTAATGATGATTTTATAGTTGAAAAAGAACAAAATTATGCTTGCGTTGTTGTTTCTTCTATTGAAAATGAATTTTTTTTGAAATTTCAAAAAGTTACGATTCGTGAATATTTTTCTTTTCATTCAAAAGAAGAAAATTTTTTAATTTCTAGGGCGTATTCAATCTGGAAGTGGAAGAAAAATTTTAATTTCTGTCCAAAGTGTTCAAATCCGGTTTCTTTTATGAAAAATTTTTCGGCGTTAAAGTGCGAAGTTTGCAATATTGAATATTTTCCGCGGATTGAGCCTTGTATAATCGTTTTGATTTCAAAAGGTGAAGAAATTCTTTTGGTTCGGCATACTTACAGAAATCAGGATACTTTTGCGTGCGTTGCGGGGTTTATTGAGGCTGGGGAGTCGGCAGAAAATGCTGTTCGGCGCGAAGTTTTAGAGGAAGTTGGGTTAAAAATTAAAAATATTCGTTTTGCGGGAACTCAGAGTTGGCCTTTCCCAGATCAGCTGATGCTTGCGTATTATGCTGAATATGAAAGTGGCGAAATCAAACTTCAAAAAGAAGAAATTGCAGAAGCCGCGTGGTTTAATCGAAAAAATCTTCCAAAATGTCCAAAAGAAGGTTCTGTTGCGTATCGGCTGATTCATAATTTGTGGAATTAATAATTTTCGTTTACTCTTTGACCGTTTTTTCTGTTTATGTTATATTTTAAGTTATGTGTGAATTATTAGCCCCAGCAGGGAATATTGAATCTTTAGACGCAGCTATAGGTGAAGGCGCAGATGCAGTTTATCTTGGATTAAAAAGTTTTAATGCCCGCCTTAGAACTTCAAATTTTGCGTGGAATCAGTTTGAAGCGGCCGTTTCTGCAGTTCATCGTCTTGGAAAAAAAATTTATGTTACTGTAAATACTGTTTGTGAAGAATACGAAACGGAGCGACTTTATCGTTTTCTGGCATATTTAAATCGAATTCATCCGGATGGCCTGATTGTTCAGGATTTTGGAATTGTTCGTTTGTGTCAGGAATTTTTCCCGGATTTGGAATTGCATGCTTCAACTCAGATGAATATTGAAAGTGCAAAGGCTGCGAATGTTCTTGCAAAGGAAGGACTTAAGCGTGTTGTTGTTGCCCGCGAACTTGGTTTGGAAGAAATTCGCTATATTAAACAGAATACATCGTGCCAGTTGGAAATGTTCGTTCATGGGGCCCTTTGTGTAAGTGAATCGGGACTTTGTCTTTTTTCTAGTTTTTTGGGCGGAAAATCTGCAAATCGTGGAATGTGTACACAGGCTTGCCGTCGCCTTTACAATGCTGAACTTCCGGGTGGAACAAAATCGGGTTATTATTTTTCACCTTGCGACCTGGAACTTATCGATAAAATTCCTGAACTTGTTGAAATTGGGGTAGATTCTTTTAAAATTGAAGGCCGAATGAAGAGTGCCGAATATGTTGGAAATGTTGTTGCCGCTTATCGTTATGTGATTGATCATTTTGCGGAAGACAAAAAAGGTGCGATTGCAACTGGAAAACGAATTTTGGCTGGCGATTTTGCTAGAAGTAAGACTTCATATTGGTACAATTTTTCGAATATGCAGGAAGGAATTGAAAAAGCCGGGGAAGAGATTTTAAATCCTGATCAAGCCGGCGGAACTGGGATTTACCTTGGAAAAATTGCCGCTAAAAAACCTTGCTCAAAAGAAATAATTAATGAAGTTAATAATAAAGCTAAAGCCGAAAATGCAGAGCCTGTTCGGTTGCAGATGGCGACTTTAGTTGGTGGTTCGTACGATCCAGATCCAGGGGATTCAATTAGACTTCATTCGCAAAATGATACGGGGCGGGTAAGTCACAAGATTCATTTTATCGAAACAGAAGAAGATGGAAAACGATGGATTGACATACCGAGCGGCTTTAGTGTAGGAGATTTTGTTTACCTGCTTCAGTTAAAGTCAGCTTCCAAGCGTTATTCCAGAGTTCTTCCAAACGATTTATCTAAATTCCGTCGTCAACCTGCTGATGAAAAACTTCCAGTTTTGGATTTAACACCTGTTGAAAATAAGGAACTTAATTACTTCCCAGAGGGAGTTTATGTTCAAGTTTCCACAATTCAAGATGTTTTTCAAGCCTTGCCGCTTCATCCCGTACGATTGATTATTGAACTTAACCACGAAACACAAACTGATTTACTCACCGGAAAAACAGTTCTTCCTTTGAGCAAGAAATCAATTTTTATTTCCCTCGACCCATATTGTCCAGCCGCCGCAGAAGAATCCCTTTCGCAAACTATAAAAAGTTTAATCGAAAAAGGATATTGTAACTTTGTAGCAAACAACATCGCTCACCTTGCAATGCTTAAAGAAAAAGGAATAAACATTTGTGCGGGTCCTTATCTTTATACATTTAACAGATGGGCCGTTTCATTCCTCGAAAATCTGAATGCTAGTTCATTTATAATGCCTTACGAAAATTCAAAACGAAATTTAGAGCAAACATTCGAAAAAAATGTTCGTCAAAGAGTTTTAGTTCCGATTTTCGCATATCCAGCTTTGTTCAGAATGCGTTTTAAATTGCCAGCAGATTACAACTTTACATACTTCCAGGATAAAGAAGAAGTCGAATTCAAAGCAGTTTCTTCTGAAGATGGTTCTTTTGTAATGCCAGAAGTTCCATTTTCAATCGTTGATAAAACTGATATTTTGTACAAAAACGGTTTTAAACGCTTTTTAATCGATTTCTCAAAAACCCGAATTTCTCGAAGTCAATTAAAATCTATTCAAAGTTCAATGGCAAAAAAACAAGTTTTACCAGAAGTTTCCAGATTTAACTGGAAGAACGGATTTTACAACATCGAACAAATTGAAGCCTATAAAGCATCAAACGAGCGGGCAGCTCAAATGCGAAGACAAACATCTTTGCAAAAGAGCCCTAAAACTTTTTCCCAAAAATCTAAAGGTTACCGCAAGTAAACTAGAAAGTTTCCTCGTCAAGCCCCATTTCGATTTCTTGATCTGGGGACGCAATATTCGCGTCAGCCATTGCCTTAAAAGATACATCGGTTTCTTTCTTGCTGAATTTAGGTTTAAACTCAATATGTTCAGCAACAATCATTATTTTGCTTGTAGTTTTTCCGTCTGCAGTTTTCCATCGATTCTGTTTTAATCTGCCGACAACGCGAAGTCCTCTGCCTTTTTCGCAGTTTTTTTCGCAAGCGTCAGCCATATTTTTATAAGATTCGACATCGAAATAACTGACTTCATTCACACCTTCACCACTTTGATTTTTATAAAATCTGTTTACCGCAATTGGAACTTTACAAACTTTAATCCCAGTCGAAGTTTTAGAAAACTCCGGGGCTCTAACAACATTACCTTCCACAATAATTGAATTTAACTGATTCATCATCATACCTCAATAAATTTTTTAAGCTCTGGCCAGGAACAAAGACTCGTGTTTCAAAAAGTCTTCATAATATATATAGACAAAAAGATTGATTTTCGGCAAAGAATTTAAAAAAATTTTGATTTTTTGAAAAATAATGCCGCGCCAGAGCGTGTAGTAGTTTTTGCGAATGCAAAAAGGCGGAACGAAGTGGAGACCGAGCGGTAGCGGGCTACGGAAGGCTCTTTTAGAAAAAAAAAGGCCCTTGCGCCCAAATAATAAAGAAAATTTTATCCGTTAGAAACCAGACGCAAAATGAAAAGTTCAACATACATCAAAAGTGCGTCGTGATCCTTGATTTTTTGCATATTCGGGGTGGAAACGAGGGCTTCGGCAAGGTTTTGAACGCGCGAAAGTGTAAATGATGTGGCTGAAACTGTGCGGATAACTTTTCGCATATAGTCGCGGATTAAGGCATTTACATCTTCGGTGAGGGTTGCGTAGGCCTCTTTTGTGAGCATATGATTCCACTGTTTGAGATAAGAATCCAGTTCGCGGTCGATTGTTGAACCTTCCGGCACGAGTTCTTTGATAATTTCTTTTGAACTTTGAACGATTGCTTCTTTTTTGTTCTGCGGCTTTTTTTGAACAACGGCATTTTCGATTGTTTTTGGAAGTTCTTCGGCTTTGAGAGATTCTTTTGTTTCTTTTTTTTAAAAAAGGCTCATAAACCACGAAATAATCGGGAAAGTGTACCAGAACGGAAGAAGATTTTTTGCATTCAGTAATATGGAAGAATTTTTTAGCATTAAAAGTTCTGTGTACGAAACTAAATGTCCGTTTTCGAAAAGTTTAAATTTTTTATCTTCGTTTGTGTCGTTTTCAAAATGAAGAAGGGTTAAAAAGTTTGCATTTAAAAGGGCATATAAAATTGGGCTTAAAACTTTGACTTCTTTTTCTAGGCATTCTTCAAAAGGTTTGGCTTCTTTCATTTCGGGGAGTTTTACATAATTTTGAAGGGCCTTAATCCATTTTTTTGTAAGATCTTTTTCGATTGTGTCGTGGGCTTCGTAGGCAAGGCGCACAATGAGCTGAAAAACTTTGTCTTTATAGATGAAATATCGTTTTCCGGATTCGACTTTAAAAACTAAAAGGGAAGGAAGTTCGCTGTTTACGCTTTCTGTAGTGATTTTTTTTAAGAGAGATTTTAAATCTTCTTCGTTGTATTGGCCGTATAAAAGGGAGCCTTTGGAATCTTTTAATTTTAAAATGCTTTCCATTGAAAAAAAGTACGGCGGTTTTGAAAGGGCCTTTTTTAATTCGTTTAGGGCCTGTTCTTTTGCTTCTTTTTCGGAGGCCTGTTGTTTTAGCGATAATGAATAAATTTCACAGATTGCAACTGATTGAAGAATATTTGTGTCTTCTACGGTGCGGTCTTTTACTTTTTCAAAATCAAGGCGAATAAAATACAAAAGTTGCGTCCAGAAATAGAAATTGTCGCTTTTTAATTCTTTTGTAAAATCGATTAATTCCTGGGAAGAAACAAATTTTTCGAAAAAAGTTGAACTTGTGAGTTCTTTTCCGGGATTTGCAATTCTTAATTTTTTTTGAAAATAATCGTGGTATTCTTCTTTTTTGAGAATGTGTTTTATTTTTGCGA
This sequence comes from Anaerovoracaceae bacterium, assembly GCA_963636135.1. GTDB lineage: Bacteria > Spirochaetota > Spirochaetia > Treponematales > Treponemataceae > Treponema_D. The sequence goes on along the minus strand of CAVHIX010000108.1, from coordinate 691 downwards.
TTGATGCTTTGATTAAATACTGAATTGGAACGCAGCCAGGGAACAAAATCGGCGGAATATCGCGGGGAAGTGTAAATCCGTACAGAATTGGAGAAGTTAAATCTTGTTCCTGGAAAAATTTGGGAATGAAAGTTTCGGCTTCAACTCGTTCGATTACATCCGGCGGAAGTTGTTTTGGTAAATCTGCAACATTTGGGAAAGGCGTTGTTTCTGAAGTTGCGATTTCTTTATATTTGTTCGCGTAAAAAACTGAATAATAACTTGTTACGATTATGATTGGTTTTTGTGTTGTAAAATTTAAAAGATAAATTTCTTTTTTTTGGGCTAATTTTTTTAGTTCTTTTTTTAAATTTTCTTCGGTGTTATCAATATAAATGAACAATTCAGGCTTTTCTTCTAGATGGTGGGTTGCATATTTTTTTATGTATTCAAGAAAATCTAGGTATCCGATAAATGCTGAATCGATTTTGCTTGCGTACCATCTTAAAATTGTTCCTAAATTTGCAGTTGTAGCCATAGCGATTATTATACATTAAGAGTGCGAAAATTTCAAAATTATTTTTCTGTTATAGAAGTAGATAGATAAAAAATTGAAAAAATGAAAAAGAACAAAATTTGATTTTTTTATATGGATTTTTAAAATTTTTTTTAAATTTTTTGCTGAAAAACGATTTTTCCGGCTTTTAAATAG
>CAVHIX010000107.1:0-6779 GCA_963636135.1 Anaerovoracaceae bacterium | reverse complement strand
GAAGATGAATTCATTACCTATATAAGAAGGGGTATGCTCATACAGACTTTACTAAATAAGAATGAAAATTCTAATTTTGATGCTACAGGGGCTCAATCAGCAGAATCCTCTCTTCCAACATTCTCCCAAACCATCTACTACGGTGTTCCGGGTTGTGGCAAGTCTCATTCAATTTCTAAAAAACTTCGGAAACTAGGCATTTTAAAATCGGATGAATGCAATTTTACAAAACGAGTTGTTTTTCATCCTGAATATACGAATGCAGATTTTATTGGGCAGATTTTGCCGGAAACAAATGAGGAAAATAAAGTTTCATATCCTTTTAAGGCTGGTCCTTTTACAGAAATTCTAGCACAAGCTTATACCCACAAAAATCAAAATTACGCGTTGATAATAGAAGAAATTAATCGTGGAAATGCGGCTGCGATTTTTGGAGAACTTTTTCAGCTTTTGGATAGACTTGATAAAACTGAAAATGAATCTTCAAATGGCTTTACTTACACGGCTGGCTGGAGTTCTTATCCTGTAAATAACGATAATATTAATAAAGCAATTCAAGAAGCTTATTCAAAATCTGATATTGAACCTTTTTTACCAAAAGAAATTTTTGAAAAATATAAACTGAATGTTGGCATCCGCCTGCCCCCAAATCTTTCTCTTCTTGCCACTATGAACACCAGCGATCAGAATGTTTTTGTCCTGGATAACGCTTTTCAACGAAGGTGGAATATGGAGCTTGTGCCGAATGTTTTTTCTGGTACTAAGGAAGAAGAAAATCAGCGGACTGCAGTTCTTGAAGGTTCTTCAGTTACCTGGGAAACATTTCAGACAAAAATCAATCAAACAATTGCCAAAGCATCAAAAGATTCCGGATTTTCAAGTATGGTGGACAAGCGTCTGGGCTGTTGGTTTGTAAAAGCGGAAAAAAATGAAAAAGGAGAATTTGTAATCAGTAAAGAAAGTTTTAAAAATAAAATTTTAAAATATCTTTGGGATGACGCTTTTAAATTTGACCGCGAAAATTATTTTGTAGATGCTGATTCTTTTGAGGATTTGCAAAAAAATGTCAAAATGTCAGAACCAAATTTCGGCGTGTTTAAGGGAATTGAGTTTGCACAAAATTCATCTAAAGCGGAACAGAATTCTGAACCTGTAGATTAAGAAAATACATCTGTAAATTTTATAAAAAATAAATTATAATCCAACTTATGGATTTAAACCAACTTTCAAAAGCAGTAGAAATTCTCAAAGATTCAGGTTGTACTGAAATTTTTCTTTTTGGCTCGCAAGCAAGCGGAAAGGCAACGGCTTTTTCTGATGTCGATTTGGGAGTAAGGGGATTGCCTTCACAGAATTTTTTTGCCCTTCATTTTGATTTGGAGAGGGCTTTGAATATGAAAGTTGATTTGGTTGATTTTGATTATCAAAAAGATTTTTATGAACTTTTGAAAAAACATGGGGAATTAAAGAAAATTGGATAGTTCAAGTCATTTTTCTTTTCCTTTATCTTCTCTCTGTACCTATTTCACCGATTCATCCGACTTTTCCGCTACAGAAAACTTTTCTGATAAATTTGTAGGATTAAAATGTGCAGACGGCAAATTAAAAATCTACTTTCCTGTAGGCTACCGCAAACCTAGTGACCATGTGGATGAAAAAGAGATCCGTTCAAACATTTTGAATTTAATTCATATTTTGAAAACTTACGGCGAAAAGGGAGAAAATCTTTTGCAGAGCGATTCTTTTTTAAAAAATCCGCAGAAAGTTTTTCCTATTCATGCTTACATTTTTATAATTCGGGATTTTCTTTCTAACGGATATTTTTCTATAAAAGAGCAGCATTATCAAAAAAATGCTGGCGGAAAAATTAACTGGGGGCGGACGATTAAAAACCTTAAGCCAGAATTTTCTGACGGGAACGTTTTTTATCTTGATTTTATCACTCAAAAAAATCTTTACAGCCAGAGCGAAATGATTTGTAAAATTCACAAGGCTTTGGTTTACGAGTGTTTTTCAAAATTGGGATTTTTGTTTACGACTTTTATGCCACAAAAGAGCGAGCTTAAAATGAATAAGGCCCTCTTTATTTCTGTGATTAAAAAAGTTGCAAGTGAAACTTTTAATGAAAATGCTCTTTTTCTTTTTAAAAATATGATTGATGTTCTTGAGTGGCTGGACGATTTTAACGAGAAAAAAGATTTTGTTTACGGCACGGAAAATTTTCATGTCATTTGGGAGCGGATGATTGATTCAATTTTTGGTGAAAGTGATAAAGAAAAGTTTTACCCCAAAGTTTACTGGCGTCTTTATGGAAAGGAAAAATCTGAAAGCACTTTTACTTTTAATGATGATGAAAAACGCAATTCTTTAAGGCTTGACACAATTATGATTTTAAACCGTGGAAAAGACGGTCAAAAAATTTTTGTGCTAGATGCAAAATATTACCGCTATGGGGCTAGCGAAAATAAATATCACCTCCCGGACAGTTCAAGTATTGTAAAGCAACTGGCATATGCAAAATATATAGAAGAAAATGCGAAACCTAATGGAAAAAAATGTCCTTTGCCAAAAGATGTTTGTAAAAAGTTGATAGAGAACGGAGATTGTATTTTTAACGCTTTTATAATGCCTGCAAATCTTGAAGACAATACAAATTCTATAAAAATGAAAAATATCGGCTGGGCTAGTGCGGATTATGTTCTTCCGATTTCTGATGATGAAAAATTTGATTGTCAAAAATCCTGGTATAAAATCCACGGAATTCTGCTAGACACAAAATCTGTTATGGAGCATGCAGCCTTAAAAGATGAAAAGTGGAAGGTGAAATTGGCAAACTGTGTGGAATTATAGGCGTTTATGGGCTGCCAGAATTCTTTCCACCAGTAATGCGAAGATTTTTCTTTGTAGTAATTTTCGTAATCCGGAAGATATTCAATTTCAAGGCCGATTTCAATTTTGATTTTTTCGCGGTATTTTTCTTTTAAGGCGGACAGGGTTGAGATGTATTCGTCTAGCTGCTCATAGTTCATTCTGTTTCCAAAGGGATTTTCAGGGAAAGGGGCGTGGTCGGTAAAGGTCAGTTTTTTTGCACCGAGTTCAAGGGCTTTGAGAATGTAAGCTTCGTCATTTTCGTTGCCAGCGTGTCCGCAGCGGTATGTGTGAATGTGAAAAAGATGTTTGTTGTTCATTATGGTTTCTTCTAGAGGATTATAACAGATTTTGCAGGGGCGTAGGAGGTTTTGTGTAAGTTTTCTTAATCTTAAATCAATTCACAAACTTCATCGATGTCTTTTAAGACTCGCTTTTTTAATTCTTCGTTTAATTTTGTTCCGTAGATTTTTTCAAATGTTTCTTTTGTGTTTTCTGGGCAACCGCGTTCGTTAAAAAGTGAGTGTAGAAAATACATTAGACCGACTTGAACTTCAAAACACAGCTCAGGGAATTGTTTTATTTTTTAATGATGCTCTAAATGCAAAAAAAGGTCAAAAAATTTGCGAGGCTCTTCATGATAAAAAGTTAAAAGCCTTTGAAGATATAAAATCAGGAATTGAGGAAGCATATTATTCGTAATATTTGATATTTCCTCTGCCCAAGCAAGAAAGATTTAACCATGCTATTTTTTAAAATGCAAAAAACTCCCGCAATATAATTATTTTCAGAAGAAATTATAGCGAGAGTTTAGCCTTTTTTAGAACTTCTATTTATTGTTTTTAATTTTTACGGCAATGGTCTGGCTTTCTTTGTCGCGTAGAATGTATTCGACATTTACATCATCAGCGGACATATTAGCTTTTTCTTTTACTTCTTTTAAAATTAAATCTTCTATTTCTTTGTCGCTTTCGTTGAGCAAAGTTTTCATGGAAGTTTCTTTATCCAAAGTAAGAGGCTTTTTTTCGCAAGAAATAAAAAGTGCTGAAAAAGTTAAACTTAATATTAAAAATTTTACAAATCGTTTCATTTTTCTTTCCTTTTATTGCAAATCGTCAAACATATTATTTAATGTTTCAGCAGTCGTAAATAATTTATATTTATAGCCGCCATCAAAGAATGAAAGTTCAACTGCAGCTTTGTTGTCACCAAAAACAACGATTTTTTCTTTTTTGTTTTCGATTTTAAAAGTTAAATCATCAAGAGTTATATCTTCATTAAAGATTTTTAAATCTTTCCACGATTTAAAAGAACTGTCTTCATCATAAACAGTATCCCCAAAAACTGATACATAATTTGTTATAACTTTTTCTCCGTCCTTGTTTGCAGTTACAACCGATAAAACTTCATCACAACTAGTAAGTGTGAGCACCAATAAACATGAAAAAAGAAGAATTCCTAATTTTTTTTTCATAAAACCTCCGAAATAACAAATAATTTTTTTAATTTTAATGGATATTATTTAATATTTCTAGGGCGCGGATTTTTTTTGAGAATTCTTGAAATAAAATCTGTAATTCTTAAAAAAATAAAATCCTACTCCTAAAAATAAAATTAAACTTATGATTTGCGATGTTGAAAGAAAAAATAATTTTCCGCGGTCGGCATCTCCTCTAAAAAATTCCAGGATAAAACGCAAAATCGAATATGTGGCAATGTAAATTAAGTGTACGGGGCAAGAATGATTTTTGAGAAGTAAAATTAAAAGAAGAAAAGCTAAAATAAAAAGGAAAAAACTTTCTAGCCCCTGAACTGGAAATAATTTTATTCCGTTTGGGGCGACAATGCTTTTGGAATATTCAAAAAAGAGTGGGAAAGTTGTTGGTTTTCCGTAACAGCAGCCAGCAAATGAACAGCCGATTCTTCCGAATGCGTGTGCTAAACAAAGGCTAGGGGCTAAGATTTTTATGTAATCTTTTAAATCGATTTTGTGAATTTTATGAACGAATAATAATGCAAAAAATCCGCCTATGAGTCCGCCGTAAAATACAAATCCGGAAGCGAAAAATTTGTTAAACGATTCAAGATTTTTAAAAACTTGTGAAAAATCGATTTTTTTTATTGAAACTAAAATATATAAAATCTTTGCGCCCAAAAATCCAAAAGAAATAAGATAGGCAATCAGAATTATAAAATCATCTGTGTTAAGATTTAAATTTTTACAGAGAAAAAAGCCTAGTGTGGTGGCACAAACGATTCCAATCAGAATAAAAAATCCGTAGTATGGAATGAATGTGCCAAAAATTGAAAAGCCCAAAATTAATAACTAAGAGCGGCACCTGCAACGCCAAGACAAGCTACACAAGCGATAGTTGCAATTAATCCCCATGCAAGAGAAATAATTCCACATACTAAACCACCAGTTGCCGGACCTTTTTTTGCAGGATTTTTTCTTGCAATTGCACCTAAAATAATTGCAACGATTCCGCAAATTGAACCAACCCAACCCATGCCGGCAGCTCCTGCTCCAACAGAAAGTACCAAAGCAATGATTCCTAAAATTAATGATGCAACAGCCATGTTACACCCTCCTATAAATAACTTTGCAAACTGATTTAACAGTTTTACTATATAAGTGTACCCCCCCCGTTATAGTCTTGTCAAGTAAAAATTTTAAGAAATTTAATTTTAGTTAAAAAATTTGTTTTTCTTTTGGTTTTGCATATATAATTTTTGAAGGTAGAATTAAAAATATGACAATCCCCACTTTTCAAAATAAAAAAATTGTTAACGATATAAAGGAATTTCTTTAAAATGCTTTTTATAAAGATTTTTCTTTTTCTAGCTCTTTCGAGTTTAGCTTTAAGAGCTTTGTTCTCATTTTTCAATCTTCTCTTTTGTTATTATTTGTTCTTTTATAAATTTATTTTTTTTGTAAGTTCGTTTTTTTTCATAATTATTCCACCAGACTTTCACATTTTTTAAAATTCAAATATTTTACCCCATCGCTTTCACATTCAAGATTTCCACTGTAGACAACCGTTGGATTTACTGCATTTTTTGTAAAATTCAAAAATTTCTTAAGATTTTTAGAAAAGTCTGCATTAAAAGTTGAAGCCGCTTTTATTTCTACAGGAACAATATTCCGGCCATTTTGGATAATTAGGTCAATTTCAAATCCCTTGCTGTCTCTAAAATAATAGAGAGATTTTTCTTCGCCTTTATTGAATTGCGATTTTAAAAGTTCAAGAACCACCATATTTTCAAAAAGATTTCCCATAAGCGGGTCTCTGGAAACCTGTTCTGCATTTTTTATTCCCAAAAGGTAGCAGGCCAATCCTGTGTCATAAAAATAAATTTTAGGTGATTTTACAAGACGCTTCGTGAAATTTTCAAAGTATGGTTCAAGGCGAAAAATAATAAATGATGTTTCAAGAATTGAAATCCATTCAGAAATTGTTGTTGAGGAAACCCCTGTGTCATTCGCAAGGGATTCATAATTTACAACCTGCCCGATTCTTCCAGCCACAAGGCGAAGAAATTTTTCAAAAAGATTTTTGTGCTTTACGTTTAAAATAGACTGTACATCCCGCTCAACATAGGTTTGAAAATAAGAGCGATAAAGTAAATCTATAGGCTGATTTTCTGAATAATGACGAGGCATAAATCCCTGATATAAATATTCATCTTTTGAAAGATTCTGTCCGATTTGTAAAAGTTCAGAAATGGAATATGGCAGAAGATTTATAACAGCACTTCTTCCTGCAAGGGACTGTGAAATTGCTGATTTTAATCCCTGTTGAAAACTCCCTGTAAGAATAAATTGTCCGTTTTGTTTTTGTTCGTCGACTATTACTTGAATTTTATTTAATAAAGCAGGCACTCTTTGAATTTCATCTATAATTAAAGGC
>CAVHIX010000106.1:0-6900 GCA_963636135.1 Anaerovoracaceae bacterium | reverse complement strand
CTCCTTTTGTTTCCCGTTATGAAAATGTTGGGTGTCACGCAAATGTTTTAAACACGATTTTAGAGCGCGATTTTATAAAATCTGTTCCTTTCTATTATTTTTATGTAGTTGGATTTTTAATCTTTTTAATTTTGATTTTAATTTTGCGAAAAAAATCTTTAAAATGTCAGAATATTTTGTACGCGATTTTTGCTGTTGTCTTAATTTTTATTCCTTCGGTTTCGATGGTGACTTTCAGCATTTATATGCAGTCGATAGCGTTAATCTTTTTGATGATTTTTAATTATTTTGCCGGTCTTTCGCTTCGTTTTACAAATTCGTCAAAAGAAAAGAAATTTATTCGTCAGGCATTTTCAACTTATGTTTCAAAAGATGTTGTAAACGAAATCATAAAGGATCCGAGCAAGGCTTTAAAATTAGGTGGCGAAGAAAAAAATATTACCGCTCTTTTCACGGATATCAGAAAATTTTCTACATTCAGTGAGTTGGTTAGCCCGGAAAAATTAGTCAGCATTTTAAATGATTATTTGGGAATTTTAAGCGATGTAATTCTGGAAAATAAAGGCACAATCGACAAATATATTGGGGATGCAATTGTTTCATTCTTTGGGGCACCGCTTTCGCTTGAAGATCATGCGTATAGGGCCTGCGTTTCGGCATTGGGAATGAAAAAAGCTGAAGAAACTTTCAATGCAAAATTTTTAATGGAAAACGATATTTCAGATCCACGGTTTGAACAATATTTTTCTGAAGGGCTTTATTCTCGAATCGGAATTAATACTGGAAAAATGGTTGCGGGAAACATGGGTACAACCGGAAAAATGAACTATACAGCGATGGGAAACGATATGAATCTTGCAAGCCGACTTGAAGGTGTAAATAAAAAATATGCTTCAAAAATCATTATTTCGGATAAAACATGGGCGGAAGTTGATCGTGGTGAACACAAAAATGAATTGGTCGTTCGAAAAGTTGATAAAGTTCGTGTAGTCGGAATTACAACCCCAGTTCAGCTTTACAATTTAATCGGATTTAAAAGTGAACTTTCTAATAAAAAATTGGAACAAATTGAAGTTTTCCATGAAGGACTTGATCTTTACCTTAAAAAAGATTTTGCTTCTGCTTATAAATCGTTTATGCACGCAAAAGAATTAGATCCGAGTGACGAAACTTCATTGATTTTTGCAAAAACTTGTAACGATTATATTTCTGAAGGGCTCCCGGAAGATTGGGACGGAATTATAAATCTTACATCTAAGTAGGTAAAAATGAAAAAGATTTTTAAAATTTTAGCAGTGGTTTTGAGTTCTTTTTTGAGTTTTAGTTGTTATTTTTTAACAAATTCGACTTCTAAAAATGATTATTTTCCGGGAACTGTGTCAGAAAATCAGTATTCGAATAGCAAAACTTACGCCGTTGGTGATACAGCGGGATTTTATTTGTGCGGAACAAGTGAAGAATCTACTTATGAATTGCGCGATTTTAAATTGGTTTCCAGCGGGGAGCATTATAACGCTTGGCTTGTAAGCCTTGATTCAACTTATATGCAGCAGGACATTCTAACCGAAGATGAAGTTAAAGAAATTGCGACAGTTTTTGATGAAAATTACAGCAAAATGATTTCAATTTTTGGTTCAAACGAATATTCTAGTGTTTTTTATTCTGGTGCTTTGTCTTCTTATAGTGGTAAAGTAAATCTTTTATTTTATGATATTTACGGAGATTCTTCTGCAAGTCAAACAGGCGGAACTTTTGGTTTTTTTACAGGTCAGGATTTAATATCAATTCAATTTAGTGAAGATTCTGTTTCACCATTAAATAAAACTGAAGCCTTACATATTGATTCATATTTTTCAAGATTAAGCCCTGTAGAAGTAAAATTGACTATTTTGCACGAATTTAATCATTTGTTAAATTTTATTAATAAATATATTACCGTACAAGACTCTTCTTATTATGAGTCGTGGTTTACAGAAATGCTTTCTATGCTTGCAGAAGATATTTTAGCAAATAAAGTTAGCGGTGTAGAAACAAAGGATACTCCATTTTCAAGAATCCCTTATTTTAATGACTATTATCCTTTGGGATTTAAAAACTGGCGAAATACAAAAAATTATTATCCGAATGGGGACAATTTAGTTTCTTATGCCAACGCTTATGTTTTTGGGGCTTATCTTCTTAGACGGTATGGCGATTTGGAGCTGATTCACAAAATTGCAACTAATACTTCTATAAACGAAGCGGCAATCACTCAAGCTTTAAAGGATTGTAATCAAAGTGCGGATTTTGAATCTGTTTTAAAAGAAGAATGTGAATATTTGACCGATTATGATTCTACTTTGTATGATGAGTTAACAGATTTGTTTGACGGTGAACAATATACCTTAAATCCTTTCCCTACAAATGGAAAATATGGTCTTTCTCTTTCAATTTGGAATTCTCCAGATTCTGGTAAAAATCTTTGGTTTTCTTCCAATGCTTCACTTGTTATGGGGCCTTACGGATTTTTGATTCAGGATGCGGGAAGTGTTTCATCTGTTGATTCTTTACAAAATAAAGATGACAGAATCAGTGTTTCAAAAGTTTCTATGAGTACTAAAAAGGGAACAAAAGATTGTTTTGTAAAAGTTTATTCAACTTTAACTAACGATTCTAGTGATATTGCTTACAGTAAAACTGGAATTGTAGGCACAATAAAATCTTTTTCAAGTGCTTTTTCAAGTTCTGTGCGCTCAATTGATGATGTATCTGTTATTGAAAATTCTATTTTGCGTCGAACTGAACGAAATGACCCGGTTTTAAAATTGGTTCCGATTGAGTAGGTTAATATGAAAAAATATTTTATTTTAATTATTCTGATTTTGGCGTGTTTTTCGTGTTTTGCGTTTTCTAAAAAAAATGAAAATATCGTTCTTGAAGGTGTAATTGTTGCCTGTGGAAATGACCCGTTTGTTTCCCCGGAAATTAAAACTATTGACGGTGAGCAGTATCCGATTTTTGCAACAAAAGAACAGAAAAATGAACTTTTAGCTTTGCAAGGAAAAAAAATCTTACTTACGGGAAAATTAAATTCTTCTGGTGAAAACGAAAAAAATAGTTCTTATTTTCTATTGAAAAAATATAAGGTAATTCAGTAAAATAAAAATTCATTAAAATGAATTATGGGAGTTTTATGAAAGGAATAATTTTAGCAGGCGGGTCTGGAACTCGTCTTTATCCGATTACAAAGGCTGTTTCAAAGCAGATCCTGCCACTTTATGATAAGCCTATGATTTATTATCCGCTTAGCGTTTTAATGCTTTCCGGAATCCGTGAAGTTTTGATAATTTCAACTCCGCGTGACATAAATTGCTTTAAAGAACTTTTTGGCGACGGTTCGTGGCTTGGAATGCGTTTTGAATATGCTATTCAAACTGAACCTAGAGGATTGGCAGACGCGTTCATCGTTGGAAAAGATTTTATTAAAAACGATGATGTTGCTTTGGTTTTGGGGGACAACATTTTTTACGGACAAAGTTTTACTCACACGCTTAAAAATGCTGCAGAAAAAATTAAAAATCAGAAAGGTGCGGTAATTTTTGGCTATTATGTAAAAGATCCGACCGCTTACGGCGTTGTAGAATTTGACAAAAACAACAATGTTTTAGGAATTGAAGAAAAGCCAATAAAGCCAAAATCGAATTATGCAGTTCCTGGTCTTTATTTTTATGATAATTCCGTTGTAGAAATTGCATCAAATGTTAAGCCTTCTAGTCGTGGTGAAATTGAAATCACTTCTGTAAATAATGAATATTTACACAGAAATCAGCTTAAAGTCGAACTTTTGGGTCGCGGAATGGCGTGGCTTGATACTGGAACTTATGACGGTCTTTTGGAAGCATCAAATTTTATTGCGACAATTGAAAAGCGACAGGGGCTTTATGTTTCCTGCATAGAAGAAATTGCTTATGCTAACGGCTGGCTTTCTAAAGAAGAATTGCTATCACTTGCAAAAGGTTACAAAACCGATTACGGCCGATATTTAGAGTTCATTGCAGAAAATTAATTTAATACAGAGGAAAAAATGTCATTTGAATTTAAGAATTGCCCGATTGAAGGCTTATACGAAATACAGCCGAAACTTTTTGGCGATAATCGCGGTTATTTTTTAGAAACTTACAGCGAAAAAGATTTTTTTGAAGCTGGATTAAAAATGAAGTTTGTTCAGGATAACCAGTCAAAATCTTCTAAAAATGTTTTGCGTGGTCTTCATTTTCAAACTTTGCATCCACAGGGAAAATTAGTTCGTGCTTTACAGGGAAAAGTTTACGATGTTGCAGTTGATTTACGACTTGGAAGTGCAACTTTTGGAAAGTATTACGGCGTTGTTTTAGACAGCGAAAAGCAGAATATGTTTTACATTCCGGAAGGTTTTGCCCACGGATTTTGTGTTTTAACGGACGAAGCAATTTTTACCTACAAATGTACGGATTTTTATCACCCAGAAGATGAGGGCGGTCTTATGTGGAATGACCCAAAAATCGCAATCGACTGGGAAAGCGTTCTTCCAGGAATTACAAAAAACGCTAATTTAAGCGAAAAAGATAAAAAGCACGCTCCATTCGACCTTGAAAATCGTTATTTTGATTTAAAAGGAAAATGGATTGGCTAATTTTAATTTAATTTTATTTTATAAGGAAAAATCATGCGAAAATTAAAAAATATAATGGTTACTGGCGGTGCTGGTTTTATTGGGTGTAATTTTATTCATTATCTTTTAGGTGAATCAAGTTCTGGTTTAAAAGATTTTATGGATTCAGGTTTTGACGGAACAATTGTAAATGTTGACTGTCTTACTTATGCTGGAAACGCCGAAAGCCTTGCAAATATCGAAAAAAAATACGGCGGAAAACGCTACTTTTTTGAAAAAGTTGATATTTGCGATCGAGAACAGATTGAACGGATTTTAAAACAGTACGACATTGATACAATTATTCATTTTGCGGCAGAAAGTCATGTTGACCGCTCAATTTTAGGCCCTGAAGCATTTATGAAAACGAATGTAATGGGAACTTTTAATCTTTTGGACTGTGCAAAAAACTTTTGGAAAAAGGCAGACGGCACAATGCGTGACGATGTTTTGTTCCATCATATTTCAACTGATGAAGTTTACGGCTCTTTGGGCGAAACTGGCTATTTTACAGAAAAAACGCCTTACGATCCGCGTTCTCCTTATTCTTCTTCAAAGGCAAGTTCTGACCATATTGTAATGGCATATTTTCACACTTATGGTCTTCCAATAACGCTTTCAAACTGCACGAACAATTACGGTCCGTTCCAGTTCCCAGAAAAACTTTTGCCGCTTATGATTTCAAACATTAAAGACGGAAAAAACCTTCCAGTTTACGGCGACGGAAAAAATATCCGCGACTGGATTTATGTTGAAGACCATAACCGTGGCGTTTGGCAGATTGTAAAAAGTGCTCCTGACGGTTCAAAATGGAATCTTGGCGGCGAAAACGAATGGCAGAACATTAAACTTTTAAATACTGTAATCGAATTGACTTCAAAAGAATTGAACAAAAATCCAGATGAAGTTAAAAAATTCATTACATTTGTAAAAGACCGCCCTGGTCACGACAGAAGATATGCAATCGATTGTTCAAAAGCAAAGAATCTTTTGGGCTGGCAAAAAAAGATGACTTTTGAAGAAGGACTTTTAACAACAATAAAATGGTATTTATCTAATGAAGAATGGATTAGCCATATAAAAAACGGTTCCTACAAAGAATGGATAAATAAAAATTACACTGAACTTGGAAGATAAAATATATCGAGGTAAAAAATGAAAAAATTCGCAAGTGGAAAGGTTCGAGAAGTTTATGATTTAGAAGACGGCAGAATGGTTATCGTTACAACTGACCGTTTAAGTGCTTTTGATGTAATTTTGCCAACTTTAATTACAGATAAGGGCAAAGTTTTGAATGCTCTTTCTAACTTTTGGTTCGATTACACAAAAGATATCGTAAAAAATCATATGATTTCTTCTGATTTAAAAGATATGCCAAAAGAATTTCAAAAACCTGAATATGAAGGCCGAACAATTCTTGTAAAAAAATTAAAAATGATTCCGTATGAAGTAATCGTTCGCGGATATATGTTTGGTTCAATGTACGAAGCTTATAAAAAAGGCGAACCATTTTTGGGCCACAAATTTGAAAAAGAATACAAACAGGCAGAAAAATTGGACGAACCGATTGTAACTCCATCTACAAAAGCTGCTGAAGGCCATGACATTAATGTAACTTTGGATTACATGAAAAAAGATTTAGGCGAAGAGTTGGCTACAAAAATTGAAAAAGCCGCCCTTGCAGTTTATAAAAAATGTTATGAACACGCTTACAAAAACGGAATTATCATTGCCGATACAAAATTCGAATTCGGTCTTGATGAAAATGGCGAACTTGTTTTAGGCGATGAAGTTTTGACTCCGGATTCAAGTCGTTTCTGGGATTTGGAAAAATATGCTGTTGGCGGAAGTCCTGCAAGTTATGATAAACAGTTCGTTCGTGACTGGTTAAAAGAAAATAATCTTGCCGGAGACCCAAATATTAAAGAAATTCCTGCTTCTGTTGTAGAAAAAACAAGTGCAATCTACAAAGAATGTCAGAAAAAAATCTGCCATAAATAAAATTTTTACAAAAATTATTTAATCGGATTTTATAAAAATCTTTTATTTATTGCAAAACTGTGACAAATTTTGTTTTTTTTGATAAAATATTCGCTTATGAATAACAACAAAAATAAAGGTGTCACAGTTTTTTTTATTATAATTTTTGAATTAATTTTTGCGACAATTTGTTTAGCAGTTTTCGCTTTGCCGTGGTCGTTAAAAAGTTACCCGATGAATCTTCCGTTTAC
>CAVHIX010000105.1:0-7189 GCA_963636135.1 Anaerovoracaceae bacterium | reverse complement strand
CAGTTAGATGTTGATTCAGAAAAATTCGATGGTCGTCTTCGTCTTGAATTTAATACAGATCCTTCTGAAAAAGATTCTGCGAAGGTTTATTTTGGTCCAAAAAATGTTGGTGTTCGTTTTAGAGGATATGGTCGTTTTACTCCAATTAAGGCTCTTCGCTTTGCCGCTGGTAACGATTTCTTTACAAAATATGGCGTAACTGGTGCTTACATGGCTGCCGCTGATGACTGGTCAAATATTGGTTGTTTGGCTAAAAATGGGCTTGCAGTTAGTACAAGTTTTGGTTTAGACGGACTTACAGTTGCTGCAAACTTAGGCGGTTCTTCTTCGTTCGATGATCAGCAGAAATTGGATTTGAACTTCGGTTTTGATTATAAAATCGCTGATACAGTTTCAATCGGTGGTACTGCAAAAAATGTTACAGCTGATGAAAGAAGTTTTGGTGCATTCTTCGCTCTTACTTCTGTAGAAGACCTTACATTCAACGCAGGTTATATTTACAACGCTAACGATGATTTCTTGCCAAACGGAACAAAAAATGCTTTACAGGCAAGTGTAGCTTATAATTTCTCTGATATCGGGCTTTCTTTGGCAGCTGATGTAATGTCTGGTTTGTCAAACGAATATGTTTCTGGCGATGAAACAAAAGAATACAAAAATTCTGATGGAGACGCAATTATTCCATTCTATACACGAGTTCTTGTAGGTTACGATGTTACAGAAAATGTAAATCTTTCAGCTGATTTAAAACTTACTACAATGCTTGGCCAGAAAGATGATGCTACAGAAACAGTTCTTTATCCGAAAGTTGAATATAAACTCCCAGAAAATTTTGGAACACTCGTAGCTGGTGTAAGATTCACATTCCAGAATTACGAAGACAAAGGCGGACTCCAGAAGTTTTCAGTTCCACTCTGCTGGAAATGGACTCCTGTAAAAGTTAGCACAAACAAATAGCTGATTTAATAAAAAGTTTTTCAATATAAAGATGAAATGCCATTCTGCCGTGGGGTAGGGTGGCGTTTTTTATTGGGGAAAATTATTTGTAAAATTTTATTTTCAGTTAAATAAAAAAACCACACAAAAAAGTGTGGCTTTGCAAAAACTACTAAAATTTAAGAAATTAGAATTCTTTTTTTTCTGCCTTGCGACGCTTGTTTAAAAGTTTGCGTTCAAGAGTAGTTTTTTTCTGATGAAGAATTGCAGAAGGTTTTTCGAAGTATTCGCGGCGTTTGTATTCACGAATGATTCCTTCTTTTTCAACCATGCGTTTAAAGCGTTTAATTGCTTTTTCAAGGTTTTCTGCGTCGTCAACCATGATTGTTGCCATCTATTTTCACCTCCTGAATTCGGTATTTACCGAGAAACAGAAATATTTTATACGAAATTAAAGAGTTTTTCAAGGGAAGAATGTGGAATTTGCGGGTTTTACAAGAATTTTTCTTTTTTTACGGATTTTTAACAAATTAGTTTTTTATTTTACAATTTTATAACCCGGATTTACTTTGTTTTTTACATTGATATTTTAATCTTTACTTACATTTTAGAAGGTAAAAAATGAGTAAAGAAAACAAAAAAATTAAGCTTGCTGTTTTTGACTGGGCGGGAACTACGGTTGATTTTGGTTCTCAGGCGCCAGTTCAGATTTTTGATTTAACTTTTAAATCTTTTGGGTTGAATTTTACAAAAAATCAGATTAATGCCCCAATGGGAATGGAAAAAAAGGCCCACATCAGAACGATGCTTTCTTCTGCGGAAGGAAAAAAGCTTTGGCTTGATGCAAAAAATCGTGATTGGAATGAAAACGACATTAACGAAATCTATGAAAAATTTGAAGAAAATCTTGATAAGGTGGTTGGCGATTACAGCCGTGTAATTGAAGGCACTGTTAGCGCAATTGAAGCGTTGCGAAAAGACGGAATTAAAATTGCAAGTGATACGGGTTACACTTCGCAGATTATGAAAAATGTTCTTCCGGTGGCAAAAGAAGATGGTTATGAACCGGATTATACTGTGACTCCTGATATTTGTGGTGGATTTTCGCGTCCGGCTCCGTTTATGCTTTATGAATGTATGAAAAAAACTGGCGTGAACAATATTCGTGAGGTTGTAAAAATTGGGGATACTGTGGTTGATATTCTTGAAGGAAAAAATGCTGGCTGCTGGACGGTGGGCCTTTTAAAAGGTTCAAGTATGATGGGTTTAAGCGAAGAAGAATATAAAAACGCTTCCCCAAAAGAAATCGAAGAAAAAAAGGCTGAAGCTAGTTTGAAATATTTTAATGCGGGGGCGGATTTTGTAATCGATTCAATTTCGGACCTTCCTTCTCTTATAAAAATTATAAATTTAAGAAACGGAGCAGAAGAATGAACATTTTCTACAATCCTGTAAAAATAATTCAAGGTTTTGGCGCAACGCAGAAATTAGTTGATATTGAAGATGAAGCGATTGGCGGTGAAGGAAAAATTCTTTTTCTTGTGTGGAGCAAAAAAGTTTTAGAAAACGAAGGAATTAAGAATTTTTACGAAAAAAATGAAAATCGAATCATTTTGAAAGAAATAACTTTTTCAAATCCGGAAGTAGGGCAGCTTTTTGAAATCTATTCGGAATTAAAATCTGAAAATGTTCGGCTCGTCGTTGCAGTCGGGGGAGGAAGCGTTCTTGATACTGGAAAATCGCTTTGCACTCTTTTTGGGGAAGATTTAAAATCAGTTGACGAATTAAGAACTTTAATCGCTGAAAAAAAATATAAAAATCCGATTTGTAAATGGTTTGGGCTTCCGACTACTGCGGGAACGGGAAGTGAAGTTACTTGCTGGGCTACAGTTTGGGATTCTGAAAAATATAAAAAATATTCGATTGAACTTCAGCAGAATTACGCTTATGCCGCTTTTGCAGATCCAGATTTAATTAAGGAAAATCCGGTGAGTTTGGCGGTTAGTTGTGGCCTTGATGCCGTTTGCCACGCTACAGAAAGTTATTGGGCTCGTTCTACAAATGGGGTTTCAAGACTTTATGCGTTACGAGCGATAAAACTTCTTGTAAAAAATCTTGAAAATCTTTTGGACGGAAAAAATAAAGATAAAGCGTGTGCGGGCCTTTCGCTTGGAAGTTTGCTTGCGGGAATGGCTTTTAGCAATACTCACACAACTGCGTGCCATTCGATTTCGTATCCGCTGACGATGAAATGTCATATTCCGCATGGAACGGCTTGTAGTTTGCTTTTGGGGCCAGTTTTTAAAATCAATTTACCGAATGTAAAAAAATCTGAAAATCTTTTAAAGGCATTTGGCGTTGAAAAAGTTGAACAGATTGAAATTCTTGTAAAAAAACTTCTGAAAAAAGCTGGAATTAAAAATTCGCTCAAAGAATGGGGCGTTGACGAAAATCAGCTTAAAGATTTGGCGTCTCACAGTATTACAAAAGGTCGTGCGGACAATAATCCCGTTGATCTTACGGAAAAAGATATTTTTGAAATTTTAAAATCGATTTATTAAAAATCAAAATTACAAAAGTAAAAAGTTTTGGAGGAAAAAATGAAACTTACTAAGAAAATCTTAATTGGAGCTTTTGCTTGTCTTTTAATGGGAATTTTTACTGGATGTAATAATTCAGAAAAAACTTTTACAATTGCGTATGCACCAAACGAATCAACTGAAAATGGTGATGACGCTAGAAACGGTCTTGCAAAAGATTTAAGCGTAGTTCTTGGAATGAAAGTTCAGGAAATTCAGGCGAGCGATTATAATGCAATCGTTGAGGCCTTGAGAACTGGAAAAGCTGATCTTGCTTATATGGGTGCTCTTTCTGTGGCAATGTCAATGGAACGGGCAAAGGCAACTCCAATTGTAATGAAAGCTACAAACGGCGATAAATCTCAGGCAATTTATCATTCAGTTTTTATTACAAAAAGCGATAATTCTTCTATTAATGGCATTAAAGATTTGAAGGGAAAATCAATCGCGTTCGTTGACCCGAATTCGACTTCTGGAAATCTTGTTCCGACTTCTGAAATTATGACAGCGTTCCCGGAATTAAAACTTGATTCTGACAAAATCCATACAAATGGCGTATTTTTCAGGGCAGTTTCATTTTCTGGAAAACACCAGGCCGGACTTCAGGCTGTAATTAAAGGCGATATTGATGTAGTTCCGATTTCTGATCAGATTCTTGCTTCTGAAATTGCAAACGGAAATGCCCCAAAAGATTCTGTAAAAATTGTTCACTCATCGGCAGCAATCCCGGCAGAAGGAATGGTAATTTCTTCAAAAGTTGACAATGCTACAAAAGCAAAACTTGTAAAATTCCTTACTTCATACGACAATCAGTCTTATTTTTCACTTGTAATTAAAAATCAGAAAGCACGATTTGTTGAATGTTCGGCTGCAGATTACGAACCAATCGTTGAATTAAACAGAAATATTAATGCTGATTAAAAAAGAGATAGAAAAGGGAAAAAAATGAATAACATTCTTGAATTTACAGATGTATCAAAAAAATTTTCAAATGGAGTTTACGGCTTAAAGAATGTTTCATTTTCCGTGAAGCCGGGGGAATTCATTTCGGTAATTGGGCCTTCCGGTTCCGGAAAATCAACACTTTTGCGTTCAATTAATAAATTCGTTACGGTGACTTCGGGCAATGTTTGCGTTGACAATGAACTTTTAAATTCGAAAAAAGGCCGCGCTCTTCGTGAAACAAGAAGAAAGATTGGAATGGTTTTTCAAAATTACAATCTTATTTACAATCTTTCTGTAATTCAGAATGTTTTGCACGGTTGCCTTGGCAGAATGAAGGGCCTTCGTGGAATTTTCGGGCTTTATTCTGAAGAAGATAAACTTACTGCGATTGAACTTTTGCGCGAAATGGGACTTGAAGAACAATATTGTAATCGTGCTTCTGAACTTTCCGGTGGACAAAAACAGCGTGCGGGAATTGCGCGTGCCATTATTCAGGATCCAAAACTTTTGCTTTGCGACGAACCAATTGCTTCCCTTGACCCTTCGAGCGCTAAAACCGTTATGGACATTCTTTTTGAAATGACACAGAAACGAAATATTGCCTGTATTGTAAATCTTCATCAGGTTGATGTTGCAATGCGATATTCCACACGAATTATTGGGCTTAAAAAAGAAGAAATCGTTTTTGACGGCAGCCCGGACGAACTTACTTCTTCTTATATTGAAAATATTTACGGAACTTCAATGGAAAATCTAGTGACTGGGGTAAAAAATGAAAAAGAATATCAAGTTGATGCCTGTTAATGAAAAACGGGTTTATGAAATTCTTTTTGTAGTTGCTCTAATAATTTTTATAATTGCAACGATTTTTACAAAATATAATCCGCTGGAAATCTTTTTTAATTTTGAAAATTTCTGGGCGTTTTTAAGTCAGGATTTTTTTCCGCCGATGTTGCCGCGAGCTTCAAAAATTCACACGATTTTAAATGGGATTTTAGTTACGGTTACGATGGCAATCGGTTCTACAACAACGGCAGCGCTTTTGGCATTTGTCGTGGCCCTTTTTGCAAGCAATGCAGTTAGCCCGATAAAAGGCTCTGCAAAAATTGTTCGTGGAATTGCAACTTTTTTAAGAAACATTCCGGCACTTGTTTGGGCTTTTATTTTATTTTCGTCACTTGGAATTGGGACTGGTGTTGGATTTATCGCACTTTTTATAACAAGTTTTGCGTTTATGGTTAGGGCCTTTGCAGAAACAATGGATGATATTTCTGCGGGGGCAATCGAAAGTTTACAATCTTCCGGAACAGGATTTATTCAGACTGTAATTCACGGTGTAATTCCGGGTTGTATGAACGGATTTTTGTCGTGGTATCTTTACTGCATCGAAGTGAATATTCGCGCTTCTACAATCGTTGGAATGGTTGGCGGTGGCGGAATTGGGCTTGTTCTTTTTTCTTATATTAAGGGATTTAAATATCACATCGCATTTGCAATCATTTTGATAATTGCGGCAATCGTTATCGCTGTGGATCTTATAAACGGCAGATTAAGAAAGGCATTAGGATTATGAGTAATTTTTCTAAAAATATTGAAGAAATTCGGTTTAACAAAAATATTCGTTACACGAGAAGTGGCAAAATCAGAATTGACTGCGTGAATAAAAATAAATTTTTGCCGATTTTTTTGTGGAGCGTACTGATTTTAACAATCGTGAGTTTTATTCTGCTTGATATTCCGTGGTTAAAACTTTTTTCTCGTTTTGGCGATTTAGGCCTGATTTTCTGGAAACTTGCGCATTTTGATTTTTCAAAAATTGACCTTATTGCCCACACAATGATGGAAACTATTTCGATTACCGTTCTTTCAACGATTTACAGTATTTTTGCAGGAATTTTCTTTGCGATGCTAGCGTGTGAAACAGTTTTTAAACAGAAATGGCTTTCAGTTTTTATAAAAAGTTTTTTCACATTTTTGCGTGCCGTTCCAACTCCAATTTGGGTTTTATTGATGATGGTTTGCCTTGGAATGGGTTGTTCTGCCGGAATTGCGGGCCTTTGCATTCACACCACAGCGTTTTTCGTTCGTGCTTTTGTGCAGAGTTTTGAAAGTATCCCAGAAGAAACGATTGAAGCCCTAGAAGCAACCGGAATCGGACGAATCGGTGTTTTTTTGAATGCAGTTTTTCCTTCATCGCTTAGTAAAGTCGTTGCCTGGACCGGAATGCGATTTGAAATCAATTTTGGCGAATGTACTTCCCTCGGAATGGTCGGCGCCGGCGGAATCGGATTTGTAATTTCAAACAACATCGAAGGCTACAATTACGGAACTGCGGGCCTCGCAATTTTTCTAGTTTTCGTTTTCGCGTTTATAATAGAACGACTTTTTGTACTGATTAAAGGGAAAATAAATTAGATTTTTAAATTTTACTCCGACTGTTTTGGAACTTGGTTAGGGCTTGTAGTTTGACTTCCGCCGATTTCTTGCTGAAGATTGATTTCAAGTCGAATATTGACGGTAAAATGCTTTTAGTATAAAATCAAAATATTAATTGTAACTATTTACGAGGGGCGATGTTGGCCCATAAATAAGTGCAATGTCCGTTTTCTTGAGTCGCAGGAGAGAGCTGCACCGTTATAGAAGCAAAAAATTTGCTTGCTAGAAAGGGAGAAATTGGGCATTTGGCACTTTTTTCGTTTTAAAGTTCTTTTTGGATTCCGGTTTTGGGG
>CAVHIX010000104.1:0-7223 GCA_963636135.1 Anaerovoracaceae bacterium | reverse complement strand
GCGTTTTAACAATGCGATATGGCCTTGACGGTGAAAAAGAAATGAGCCTTCAGGAAATCGGGGACAAATTTAATCTTACAAAAGAGAGAATTCGTCAGATTGAAAAAAAGGCCCTTACTCGAATGCAGCATCCAGTTCGCAAAAATCGTTTAGAAGCATACGTTGCTTAATTTTCTAACTTTTTTTTCATATATAAAAATGCGTCTTGGCGGGCGAGGCATAAAATTTCTTTGTCACGGATTAAATCTGAAATCCCTAAAGAAAGATCTCCTGCCTGTATTGTGCCTGTAATTTCCCCAGGTCCGCGGAGTTTTAAATCCTGATTTGCAATAAAAAATCCGTCTGTAGACTGATGAAGAATTTTCATTCGTTCGATTCCAAGGCGTGTGATTTTGCTTGAATAAATTAAAAAACAGTACGATTGATTTTTTCCGCGTCCGACTCGTCCACGAAGTTGATGGAGCTGGGCAAGACCAAAACGATCTGCCATTTCGATTACGATACAAGTTGCATTTGGAACATCGACTCCAACTTCGATTACGGTTGTTGCCGCTAAAATCTGAATTTCACCATTTCTGAATTTTTTTAAGGATTCTTCCTGTTCTTCCTGCGGAATTTTTGAATGAATTAAGGCACATTTGTATTCTGGGTAAACTTCATTTTGTAGGCGGAAAAACGCTTCTTCTGCATTTTTAATATCTTGATTTTCATTTTCAGAAATTGCCGGGTAAACAAAATACGCCTGGTGCCCTTTTTTTAATTCAGTTCGCACGGCGTTGTAGGCATTCATTTCGTTTCCTTCTTTTACAAGATGAGTTTTAATTGGAAGACGGCCTTCAGGAAGTGTTTTTATCGTGCTGACATCCAAATCGCCAAAAACTGTGAGGGCAAGCGTTTGCGGAATTGGGGTGGCACTCATCATTAAAAGGTGAGGAGGAAGATTTATTCCGTTTGTTTTAGATTTTTTTCCTTTTTCGATAATTGCCTGCCGCTGAATTACACCGAATCTGTGCTGTTCGTCGATTATTGCAAGTTGTAAATCGTTGTAAATTACATTTTGCGAAAAAAGGGCGTGCGTTCCGACTAAAATATCGATATTCCCGTTTTTTAATTCCTGTAAAAGTTGGCTTCTGCCTTTGTTTTTGACATTTCCGCTTAAAAATGCAACTTTGATTCCCAGACCTTCTAAAAGATTTGCAGTTGTTTCGGCGTGCTGGCGAGCTAGAAGTTCGGTTGGGGCCATAAAAGCGCATTGACCTTTCCAATTTATAACGCGAAGGGCGGCAAAAAGTGCAACTAGCGTTTTTCCGGAGCCTACATCGCCTTGTAAAAGTCGCGACATTGTAAACGGATTTTTGATTTCTGACAGATTTTCGTTTAAAATTTTTGCTCTTTCCGTAAATCCGCGGTCAATATCGTTATTCATTTGTAGAATTACAGAACATTGGTCGCTTGTAAGAGAAAAATTTAGGCGCTCTAAAAGGCCCTTTTGAAGCGGCGAAAGATTTTCCTTAAAAAAATCGTAATTGAAATCAGTTTTTAAATTATTTTGATAAAAAGATTCTGATTCTTCAAGTGAAATTTCGGGGATTGAGCCTTTGTGCTTAAAAGAGCGTTCTGCCATCACGCATTGAAAATTAAAAAGTTCTTCGTAAATTAGAGAATATCGGGCTTTTTGCGCGGCTGAAATTGAAATCGGTTCGTGAACAAATTTAATCGCATCTTTTTTTTGTAAAAGATTTCTGTGGGTGATTAATTCTTCGGGGATTTCGTTTTCAATTCCTTTTGCATACTGATTTAGCGCATTTGCCACCGCTTTTCGGATATTTTTTTGCGTTAGACCTTCCGTTAATGGATAAATTGAAAGAACTTTTGAATCCGGGAGAATGACATTTTCAAATTCTGATAAAGTTCCGGAATCTTTTAATTTTGTAATTTCAAACGAACTAGACTGAATCAGGCCGTATTTTGCTTCGAAAGTTCCTGTAACGTTTATAATCGACCCAATCGGAAGGGATTTTTCGTAGTAATTTCGGTTAAAACAGATTAAACTTGCGCTCGCAGTAGAATCATTTACAATCAGTTTTAAAGTTTTCATTTTGCCGTAACCAAACCATTCGTGGGCCTGGACGATGCAGACGGTGTGAACTTTTTTTTCAGTTTGGAAGGCACTTAATGGAACGCGTTTTGTTCTGTCTTCGTAACTTTTTGGGTAAAATGAAAGCAAATCCCCAACTGTGAAAATATTTAATTTTGCAAATAATTTTTCTTGAGAAGGGCCTACGCCAGAGATTGCCGAAATTGGAACGCTTAATTCTGATAATTTCATTTTAGAACGGAATAAATCTTAAAATTAAGTTTATGATAATCGGAAGTAAAATAAATCCTACGAGTAAAACGACTAAAAGTTCAGCCAAAAAGATTAAAAGTGAAACCGTGTAAGAAGTTGTTCTTTTTGCGGTGAAAATTCGTGTAAACTGAAAAGAAATTTTTGCCAAAAATTCATCGAGTCGGCTCCAAATTGAATTGTAAACGATTTTATTTTTGTTTACGGCAAGCGAAATCAGGCGAATAATTACGATTATTAAAATAAAGCCTAAAATTGAACAGGCGATTTCCCAAAGGTATGAAATAATTTGTGCAATAAAACCTGCAACATAAAATCTGCCAGTTCTTGCAATGTTTGAAAGCGCGGAATTTAAAACTGAAAGAATTAAAAATCCAATCATTGGGGTAAAATCAAGAACTCCGACTCTGAGAGGTAATTTTCTAAAAAGATTAAAAAATGGATCTGTAATCGATGCGATAATTTGCCCGATTTTTGAATATGCAAGATTTGGAATCCAGCTTAAAATTATCCGTAAAAAACAGATAAAAGAATAAATGCTAACTAAACTCGATAAAAATTGAAAAAATTGTGCCATATTTTCCTCACTTTACTGAAACCAAGCGTCTTTTACACATTTAAAAGATTTTATTTTGTTTAAATTTTCAGGATCATTAAAAGTTTTTACCATATCGTTTGCTTTTACGATAAAAGTGCCTTTTTCGGTGTTTACATGGAACAGAACTTCGCATTGTCCTGTCGTGTCAAAAAGGTATGTTTTTAAGTCGAAAATGTCGTTTTCAGTTTTAAAATTTTCGTCAAGTTCGATGTGGCATTCTTTTATTGAAGATTTTTTTAGTTCGTTTATGTTTTCAAGCGTATCAACGATGAAAGAAGGCGTTTCTCGTGAACCGTCAACTTTTCCTTTAAAAGCGTAAACTGAATCTTTTTGAAGTTTTGAACTTAGCCCTTCCCAGATTTTTGGAAAGAATGTTAAATCGATTGTTCCAGAAATATCCTGCAATTTTCCGAATGCCATAATTTTGTTAGATTTAGTTTGAATCTGGCGTAAATCTGAAAGAGTCCCCAAAATTGTATAAGATTTTCCAGAATTTTTATTTTTCCATGCAGGAATCCCTGAAGCGCTCTGGGCTAGTTTTTCTGCTTGAGCTTCTTTTGCGGCCCGTTCTAAATTATTTGAAGTGAGCGTTACGCAATTTTCGATTGTAGTTTTGTATTCGTCTAACGGGTGCCCTGAAACATAACAGCCGATGACTTCTTTTTCCATTTCAAGTTTGTCTAAGAACGGCAAATCTTCTGTAAGTTCGAATTTAAAATCGACATAAGTTTTTTCTTCGGTTTCGCCAAAAAGATCACCTTGCCCGGAATTCTGATCCTGATTAATCTGTTCAACATACTCGATTGCGCGTTCAAGATTCAACAAAAGTGTCGGGCGATTTAATTTTAAAAGATTGTGATCGGTCGTGTTTTCAATTCCAACATTGTCGAAAGCGCCGGTTTTTATGCAGACTTCAATTGCCTTTGTGTTTAAAAGCTTTTTTTCACGGCCAAATTCGTCTTTTGTAGTTTGAGGAACCATTCGTTTTAAGAAATCCATAAAACTTTTGAATTCGCCATTTTTTTCGCGTTCGTTTACAATATTTTTTGCCGCATCTAGACCCATTCCTTTCATTCCGCGGAAAGCAAAAATAATGTGCCCATTGTAAACATCAAATTCCGAATAAGAATGGTTTATGCTTGGCGGATCGATTTTAATTCCCATTCGTTTACATTCTTCCATGTAGGCCGGAATTCCATCTGTGGAAGTAAGTTCGTTTGTAAGGTTTGCAGCCATAAATTCTGCAGGGAAATGGCATTTTAAATATCCGGTTCTGTAAGCTAAAACTGTGTACGCTGCCGCATGAGATTTGTTAAATCCGTAACCCGCAAACGGAATCATAATTTCAAAGATTTCGTCAGCGTGTTCTTCGGTAAAGCCCATTTTTAGCGCGCCTTCGATAAATTCCTTTTTTTTGCCCATCAAAACTTCAGGTTTTTTCTTTCCCATGGCACGACGAAGCATATCGGCACCACCAAGCGAGAAGCCTGCAATTTTTTGTGAAACCTGCATAACTTGTTCCTGATAAACCATAACGCCGTAAGTTTCTTTTAAAAGACTTTCAAGGCACGGATCAGGGTAGTGAATCGTTTCTGGCTTCCATTTTCCTTCGATGTATTGCGGAATGTAGTCCATTGGACCCGGTCGGTAAAGCGCATTCAAGGCTACAAGTTCTTCTATACAACGCGGGGCAACCTGGCGCAAAATCTTCTGCATTCCCGGGGATTCAAACTGGAAAACTGCAACTGAATCGCCTCGGCAGAACATATCAAAAGTTTCTGAATCAGATTCGCTTACTTTTGAAACGCTGAAAGGCTCTTCCCCAGGTTTTTTATGACGATTTATAATATCTTCTGCGTAACGGATTAAAGAAAGTGTTTTTAGCCCGAGATAGTCGAATTTTACAAGTCCACAAGGTTCAATAATATCCATCGTGTACTGAACGCCGACTTCTCCAGTTTTAGGATCTTTAAAAATTGGCGCCCAATCCGGAAGTGGAGTAAGGGAAACTACCATTCCTGAAGCGTGAAGACCTGTGTTTCGGTTACAGCCTTCAAGTTTTGTGGCAAGTTCAAAAAGTTTTGTATATCGCGGATCAGTTAAATAAGGCTCAAGACGGCCTCCTTCCGGGGCAGGAAATTTTTCACTCGGATGAAAAGCGTCTTTTAATTTTGCTTTAGGGCTATCCGGAATGCAATCTTTTAGCATATTTACTTCATTCAACGGAATTCCTAAAACGCGGCCAACATCGGCAATACATTGTTTTGGTTTTAAAGTTCCGAAAGTTACAATGTGCCCAACCTGAGCGTCGCCGTACAAATCTCGTGTGTGCTGAATAATGTCCTGACGATAATCGAAGTCCATGTCGACATCAAAATCAGGCATTGAAACTCGTTCAGGATTTAAAAATCTTTCAAAAAGAAGATTGTATTTAAATGGATCAATATCCGTAATCGTCATGGCGTAGGCTACAACCGAACCCGCACCAGAACCTCGACCAGGCCCAATCGGAATGTAGGGTTTTGGCCTATTGTTCACATTGTCGTAAGTCGATTTAGACCAGTTTATGAATTCCCAGACGATTAAAAAGTACCCGGAAAATCCCATTTTAAAAATGATTCCAAGTTCGTATTCAACTCGCGACCTGATTTTTGGCGTAATTTCTGAATAGCGGGCCCTTAATCCTTTTTCAACGATATGGCGGACATAATCATCCTGATTTTTTGTATAATCATCCCCATGCGTTTGAAATTCTTTTGGAAGCTCAAATCGTGGAAGACAGGTTTTTAATTCCTGGGTTTTATATTGCTTAATTGTAAGATTACACATTTTTGCAATCTTTAGAGTATTTTCGTATGCTTCAGGTAAATCCGGGAATAAAACGCGCATTTCCTGTTCAGTTTTAAAATACCATTCTGTGCGGCCGTCTCCCATTGTTTGCCTGTCTGTGTCGGATAAAAGCTGTTTAAAACCGATACAACGCAATGCATCCTGCGCTTCAGCATCTTCCTTTTCCATATAGTGAATGTCGTTTGTTACAACAAGCGGAATATTATGCTTTTTTGCGAGCGCTATTAATTTTGGATTGATTTGTTTTTGTTCTGGAAGCCCATGATCCTGTAATTCAATATAAAAATGGTCGAGCCCAAAAAGTGAAGAATAGCGTTTTATAAAATCTTCAGCGCCTTTTTCGTCATTATTTAAAAGATTTTGTGGAAGTTCGCCTGCAATACACGCTGAAAGACAGATTAGCCCTTCGTGCCGTTTAGAAAGCATTTCAAAATCAATTCGCGGTTTTCCAGCATATTGACCTTCTGTATTCGCATCTGAACAAAGCCAGCACATGTTTTTGTAGCCTGTTTCATTTTCGCACAAAAGAACAAGATGGTAATTATTTCGCCCGAATTTAGTTTTTTCTTTTTTTAAATGGTCGTCTCCAACATAAAATTCGCATCCTACGATTGGATTAATATTGTTTGCATGGCAGATGTGTTCAAAATTTAAAACGCCGAACATATTTCCGTGATCAGTTAAGGCCAGCGCCGGCATTTTTAAGCGTTTTGCCTTTTCGATTAGAGAAGTGATTTTACAGCAGCTGTCTAAAAGTGAATAATCTGAGTGAACATGAAGATGAACGAAATTTGAAACGGGAACATCTTCAGGCGGTTCTTTAAAAATTGGAATATCGGCCATTATGCTTCCTTAAAAAATATTTCAACCATTATAATTCATTTTTTGAAAACTTTAAAGAATCTATAACTTTAAATGATTTAATAAGGCATTGCATCCTTCCATAATTTCGTTGAAAGTCGGCTCAAAATCGTGAGTGTACCAAGGATCTGCAATATCTTTGTCTTTATTTGCAAATGAAAGAAGAAGTTTTATTTTGTCATCCGGATCTTTATTCCATTCGTGCTGCATATAATACAGATTTTCAACATCCATTCCGATTAAAAAATCAAAATTGTCGTAATCTTCTTTTGTGATTCTGCGGGCACGCCGCTTTGAAAATGGAATATTTTTTTCGGTGAGTTTTTGTTTTGCCCCAGAATGAATGTCGTTTCCGATTTCTTCTGTGCTAGTTGCTGCCGATTCGATTAAAAAATCTTTTTCAAGACCTTTATCTTTTACCATTTTTTTTAAAATGAATTCTGCCATCGGGGATCTGCAAATGTTTCCGTGGCAAACAAATAAAATTTTAGTCATATTTTAAATATATAAAATGAAAAATTTAAAGGCAAGATTTTTTTAAAAATTAAATGTAACATTTTGATTTTC
>CAVHIX010000103.1:0-7265 GCA_963636135.1 Anaerovoracaceae bacterium | reverse complement strand
CTACAAGAGTAAATTAGAATCGTTTCATCAGATACCTTATATACAAGTCTATCTTCATCTGTAATTCGTCTAGACTAGCAACCGGAAAGTTCGTGTTTAAGAGGTTCTGGTTTTCCAAGTCCTTCAAATGGATTTCTGCAAATATTTTTTATAAGTTCTTTTATTTTTTTTACAATTTTTTTATCAGTTTTACACCAATAATTGTATTCTTCGAAAGCTGTATCTGTAAAACCTACAATCATAAAGCCTCCAATTGAAATGTCTTTATTTTGCCAGTTTTTCCTTCTTCAATGCTTTTTAAAAGGCGAGATTTTGTTTCTTCGTTACTTAAAAGATATTCTGTTTCGTCAATTTCACTTTTGGAATCACTTACGGTGATGTTTAAAGTTTTACCGGAAAACATTTTTTTAAGCCCCTTTATAAAGTCCATATTTAGTTCGTCTTTTTTGAGTGTGAATGTACTTTGCATAGATACCTCCATTCTCTTCCGCAAATATAACAATAAAAATCAATTTTTTCCATATAAAAAATCTTGTAGTGAGGCTGCATAATGAATGATGTTGTTTCTGAAAAACTTAGTGTTGCAATAATTGGCACTGTTGGGGTTCCTGCCTGTTATGGTGGATTTGAAAGTCTTGTTGATAATCTTTTGGATTTTACTCCGCAGAATGTTGAATATACGGTTTTTTGTTCGGCTAAAAAGTATAAAAATCGTCTTGAAACATATAAAGGTGCAAATCTGATTTATCTTAATATGGACGCAAACGGAAAAGATTCTATTTTGTACGATTTTAAATCGATGAAGATTGCAATTTCTAAAAAAGTGGACATTATGCTTATTCTTGGTGTTTCGGGCTGTATGTTTCTTCAATATGTAAGGCGAAAATTTAAGGGAAAAATTATCACGAATATTGACGGTCTTGAATGGCGACGCGACAAATGGAAGTGGTATGCAAAAAAACTTTTAAAGTTCAGCGAAAAAATGGCGGTAAAATATTCTGACATTGTAATCGGTGATAACAAGGGAATTACCGATTATGTAAAAGCAGAATACAAAAAAGATGCCGTTTTAATTGCTTACGGTGGCGACCAGGTTTCGCATATCAAGGACGATTTGCTTTATGAAAAATATCCTTTCTGTCAAAAGCCTTATGCTGTTACAGTTTGCCGTATTGAACCTGAAAATAACATTCATCTGATTTTGGAAGCCTTTTCTAAACAGAATGAAAAACACCTTGTTTTAGTCGGTAACTGGAATCTTTCTGACTATGGTCGCTCATTAAAGGAAAAATATTCTTCGTGCGAAAATCTGCTTCTTTTGGACCCAGTATACGAAAGCCACGAAATTAACTGGATTCGTTCAAATGCCGCTCTTTATGTTCACGGTCACAGTGCCGGTGGAACAAATCCTTCGTTAGTAGAAGCAATGAACTTAGGCCTTCCGATTTTAGCCTTTGATTGTGTTTATAATCGTGCCACAACGCAAGAAAAATGCCTTTATTGGAAAACGCCTGCTGATTTACAAAATCTTTTACAAAAAGACGATTCAACTTTTGCAGAAATTGGAAAAGTTATGCTAGAAGAAGGAAAGAGCCTTTACAGCTGGAAATGCATTGCCGAGCAGTATGGGCAGTTGTATTAAGTGAATAGTAATTGTAATTGTATTTAGACTTCTAAAACTTTTTCTTCAAAATCCGTAAATAAATTCCATTTTTGCTAACTTTTTACTCAATTTCATTAAAAACTTATGTGAATAAAATCCCCCCCCCATTTCAGACTGGCTTTTAAAAATATAAAAATAATTTCTCCTACTTGATTAAAACCATCTCTTTTACTAAACTAACTTTAAATTGGCAAAGACGCTCGAATAATTGGGCGTCTTTTTTGTTTTTAAAGCGGTTTTTGGCAGTTTGGATTGTCATTTTGGGTTTGCTAAATTTAAGCGGAGGATAAAATGCATATTCACACGATTCAGTCGTATTTGGTTCTTGAAACAGAAAAATTTTATCAGAAAATTATTGCCGATTGTGGAATTTCTCATTTTTATAGTTTTAAATGTCAGAAAGAAAAAGAAATTCCGTTTTTGGAAGATGGTTGTTCGAATATTTTGTTTGAATATTCTTCTAATGATTTAAAATCGTTTTTTATTGGAAATTCTTGTTCGCTTGAGTCTTTAAAATTGAAAAAAGATGTCGATTATTTTGGAATTCGTTTTCAGCCGGGGGCAAATCCGTTTTTGCTGAATCAGGAAGTGAAAGATTTGGTTGGGCAAAAGATTGAATTAAAAGATTTTGAAATTATGAAAAATCTTACGCAGAAAATGAGCGAGCAAACGACTTTCACCACGCGAATGTGCACTTTTATGGAAGAATATCGTTCGTATTTGAAAAATACTCAAACTGGGCAGAAGCAACTTTTTTTTCAGATGGTAGATTTAATCGTAAAAAAAGACGGGCTTTTGAAAATCAGTGAGTTGATAGATTTAACGGGCTATTCTTCGCGTTATATAAATCTTTTGTTTGAAACGAATTTGGGGTGCAGTGCAAAACAATTCTGCAACGAAGTAAAAATGCACACAATCATAAACGAAATGAACCGCAAAAAAATCGATTCACTTTTGTCGTTTTCCGGGAAATATAATTTTTACGATCAGAGTCATTTTGTTCATGCGTTCAAGGATTTTACGGGCGTTTCTCCAAAAGAATATATTGAGCGGGTCAAAAAATCTTCTTATTCGGCAAAAATTCAAACGGAAGACTGTAACAAATGTAAAAATTGTTTGGTTTACAAAAAAGGATTTTAAAATCAGACTGCAAATTTTTACAAGAACAAAAAGGCCCACTTTCATTAATATCATAACTAACAAAGGCGTTAAGAGAAATCTTTTTTTAGAAAATCTTGGCGCCTTTTTAATTTTTAAATCTCATTTTGGAGGTTAATATGAAAAAATTGGTAAAAAATTTGGTTTTGGCACTTGGAACGATGGCTCTCGTTTTTTCAGTTCTTTCTTGCAGCAAAAAAAAGGAACAAACTGAATATGTATATAATGGCAAACCTGAATATGCTGAATTTGCAAAACAGGTGAAGGGCGTTTTAAAAATCGGAATTGAATGTGCTTATGCGCCTTTTAACTGGACTCAGGCTGATAAAAAAATCCCGGGGCATCCGGAACTTTCAGCTGAACCAATTTACGGTTCTCCAGATTATGCGTACGGATTTGATGTAATTTTTTCTAAATTGCTTGCTGACGAAATGGGATTGAAACTTGAAGTTCACAAAAACGATTGGGCTTCAATTTGGATGGGGCTAAAGGCTGGCGACTACGATTTGGTTGAATCAGGAAGTATTTATTCGGCTGAACGCGACACTTTTGTTGATTATATTGACCCTTACTACAACCGCTACAATGTAATCGTTGTTAAAAAGGGAAGTCCTTACGAAAAATATACAAAACTTGAACAGTTCAAGGGATTGAAATTCACCTGTCAGATTAACACAAACTGGCCATTATATATTAATCAGATTCCGGACGCTGTAATTCTTCCTTATCCGGATACTTGTACGGAAGTAATTATGAAAGTTGCGATGGGTGATATTGATTGTGGCGTAATGGATTGGCCGACTGCATATTCGGGAACAATTTCTAACCCGGATGTTGTAATCGTTCAGCTTGAAAAAGATCACGATTTTGTAACTCCAGATGGGGTTTCGGACACTTGTACGCCATCTGTAATTGAAGGAAATTATGTTGCCGTTGATGCGCTAAAAGCTGCGATGAAGGCGATTGGTTGGGGGCAGGAATCAATGGATAAATATATGAAACTTGCGATTGAAACTCAGCCTTTAAGTTATTAAAAATCTTGCAGGGGATTAAAAATCGTAACAGAAAATCTCCTGCATTTTCAGAATTAAAAAATTTTTAAGGAAAAGCAATGTCAAATCAAGGACTTTTATATTGGGTATGGTTTATTTTTTCAAAATATTGGGCCTATTTTGTAAAAGGAACCGTGCTTACACTAGAAATTGCGATTTTAGGTACGATTTTGGGCTACATTTTAGGATTTTTGATAGGCCTTGTTCAGGCAACCCCGATTGCAAAAGGCGATTCATTAATCCGGAAAATCTGTTTTAGAATTTTAAAACCGATTTGTTCAGTTTTCGTTTCAGTTTTTCGCGGAACTCCAATGATGGTTCAGGCGATGGTTTTTTATTACGGATTAAAAAGTGTAGGAATCGATATTTCGCCGTTCGTGGCTTCTCTAATAATCTTAATGCTGAACACTGGCGCTTACATGGCAGAAACGGTTCGTGGCGGAATTATTTCAATCGATAACGGTCAGTTAGAAGGCGGATTTGCGCTTGGAATGAGCCACACAAAAACAATGTTTGCTGTAATTTTACCGCAGGCATTCAGAAATATTGTCCCGGAAATGGTAAACCAGTTTTTATCAAATCTTAAAATGACTTCAGTTTTGAATGTAATTGGAGTTTACGAACTTTATTTTGCAACAAAAACTGCTGCCGGAATTTATTTCAGATATTTTGAATCTTATATAATTTGTGCGATTTTCTATTTTATAATCTGTACGATTTTTACAAAACTTTTGAAAATCCTGGAAAAGAAGGCTTTTGAGCAAAAAGATTACGAACTCGCTGTTGAATATATGAACGGCCCTGCAGAATAGGAGCGCTTTATGGAAGAAAATGTAAAAGAACCACTTTTAAAAGTTGAACATCTTGTAAAAAATTTTGGAAGTCACGAAGTTTTAAAAGATTTAGATTTTACAGTGAATAAAGGCGAAGTTGTCTGCATAATCGGTTCTTCGGGTTCTGGGAAATCTACAATGCTTCGGTGTATCAACGGGTTGGAAACTAAAACTAGCGGAAAAATCATTTTTGACGGAAAAGAAGTTTCTTCAAATCTCAAGGAACTTACAAAATTCCGTACGAAAGTTGGAATGGTTTTTCAGTCTTTCAATCTCTTCAATAATATGACCGTTTTGCAAAATTGTATGGCGGGCACAAGAAAAGTTTTAAAAATGTCAAAAGAAGAATCTGAATTTCTTGCGATAAAATATTTGCGCCAGGTTGGAATGGCCCCTTACATTAACGCGCGGCCTTCTCAGCTTTCTGGCGGACAAAAACAGCGGGTTGCGATTGCTCGGGCCCTAACGATGAAGCCCCAAATGCTTTTGTTCGATGAACCGACGAGCGCTCTTGACCCGGAAATGGTAGGCGAAGTTTTAAATGTAATGAAGCAGCTTGCGGATGAAGGATTAACGATGATGATTGTAACGCACGAAATGGCTTTTGCAAAAGATGTTTCAACGCGAACGATTTTTATGGATCAGGGGTACATTGTAGAAAATGATAGCCCAGATGTGATTTTTACAAATCCGAAAACGCCGCGAATGAAAGAATTTTTAAAACGATATATGGAATCTTAATGGG
Source organism: Anaerovoracaceae bacterium (assembly GCA_963636135.1). GTDB lineage: Bacteria > Spirochaetota > Spirochaetia > Treponematales > Treponemataceae > Treponema_D. The sequence continues at coordinate 1,814 of CAVHIX010000103.1, read as the reverse complement.
GGAAAATATGGAAAATTATACAATTACGATTGCCCGCGGATTTGGTTCTGGCGGAAAAGAAATTGCTTCGACTGTTGCAAAAAATCTTGGAATTCATTGTTACGAAAACAGAATTTTAACTCTCGCTTCTCAGTTGAGCGGAATTGACCGTCAGCTTTTTGAAGAAGTAAACGAAAAACTTCATCAGAAAAAATCTGGAATCACTTCGCTTTTGCGCGGACTTCCTCGTCGAACTTCTGCAACGCCTGAAAAAAATAAATTCGTGAGCGATGATCAGCTTTATGAATACGAAAAACAGATTATTCTTGAACTTGCTAATACTGAAAGTTGCGTAATCGTTGGAAAAGCCGCTGACTGGGTTTTAAAAGATAATCCTCGAGTTTTGAGCGTTTATATTGAGGCCCCTCGTTCATTCTGTCGTCCGCGAATTATGGAAAAAATGGGTGTAACTGCTGAAACTGCCGACATTTCAATCACTGAAACTGATAAGTATCGTGCTGAATATTATGCTTATTACACCGGCGGAAATTATTGGACAAATCCTGTAAATTACGATTTAACGCTGAACACTGCGCGTCTTGGAATTGACGGTTGTGTGGAAATGATAATTCACGCGTTAAAAATGAAATTCCCGGATTTAGCCGAAGAAAAGACTGAATAAAAATCGTTTGCAAGGAGAGGGCAGGACTTTTTATGGGGGTATTATGTTTACTTATCATATTCCGACAAAAGTTTATTTTGGAAAAGGCCAACTTGAAAATTTGGGGGCCGTCGTTCGTTCGTATGGAAAAAATATTCTTTTAGTTTACGGCGGCGGTTCGATTAAAAAAACTGGCGTTTATCAGAAAGTTTGCGCTCAGCTTTCTTTGAATGATGTAAATATTTTTGAACTTCCTGGAATTGAGCCGAATCCGAAAGTTGATTCTGTTCGCCGCGGAATTGAAATTTGTAAAAAACAGAAAATTGACGCGATTTTGGCGGTTGGGGGAGGTTCTTCAATGGATGCTTCAAAATTTATTTCTGCCGGCGCGCTGGTCGATTTTGATGTCTGGGACTTTATTTCTAAAAAAAATCCTGTTGAAAAAACTTTGCCCGTAATCTGTGTTTTGACGATTGCCGCGACTGGTTCTGAAATGGATAATACCGCCGTTTTGAATAATCCCGAAACCCAGGATAAACTTGCCCTGATTGATGATAAAATTTTTCCGGTTGCGTCGTTTTGTGACCCGGAATTGACTTATTCTGTAAACCAATATCAGACAGCATGCGGAAGTGCGGATATTTTCAGTCATATTCTGGAAGTTTATTTTAATTTTAATCAGAATCTTTATATGCTCGACACTCAAATGGAAGGAATGATGAAAACTGTTTTAAAATATGCGCCGATTGCCGTAAAAAATCCTGAAAATTATGAGGGCCGCGCAAATCTTATGTGGACTTCATCTTGGGCGATAAACGGTTATATTTACGGATGCGAAAAACATCAGTGGTCGTGTCATCCAATGGAACATCAGCTTAGCGGATTTTACGATATTACCCACGGGTTGGGCCTTGCAATTTTGACCCCGCATTGGATGGAATATGTTTTAAACGAAAAAACTGTTCAGAAATTCTACGATTTTGCAGTGAATGTTTGTAAAATCCCGGAAGATTCTGACAAAATGAAAGTCGCCCAAAAATCAATTGATTATGTGAAAGATTTTTTATTTAATAAATTAGGACTGAAATCAAAACTTTCTGAAATCAATATCGGCTCTGAAAATTTTGAAATAATGGCAAAAAAAGCGTGCGGAAAAAAAGGCTATATCGACGGC
>CAVHIX010000102.1:0-7366 GCA_963636135.1 Anaerovoracaceae bacterium | reverse complement strand
AGAGCGACTATATTTTTTTAACTTTTCTTATTTTTTAGGTAAGAAAGCAAAGTAAGAATCAGAATAGCTACATTAATAGCTAACGAAAGAATTTCGTAAATCGTCATCTTCTTAGTCTCCCTTAAATTAAATTTCAGCATAAGCCGATTAAGTTCGGGAGATAGTCGCCAATTCAAGCACTTCCAAATATAATATAACACAATTTTAATTTACTGTATATATGTAAAGTGAAATTATTTCAAATTTATTAGAAAGAGTTGAGGCCCCACTACAATTACAAAAAAGACCAAACTTATCCAGGTAAAAGTTTTTATAAAATCGCTAGCCCGACTTTCTGGCATTTGTTTTGTGTAAAGACGAAGATTTATTACGCTTGCAAGGCTTCCGATTATTGAACAAAGACCCGCACTGTCTAATCCGTACAAAAGGGATTTTAAATTTGCACTTTCGCCCCCGGAAAAAGGCCACAAAACTATGCTCGCAGGAACATTTGAAATTATCTGGCTTAAAAGAATGCTCCAGATATATTCGTGATTTAAAACTGACTTGCTCAAAAAATTTGAAACGCTAGGATTTTTACAAATTGCTGAAGAAAAAATAAAAAAACAGAAGAATGTCAAAAGCAAAACATAATCAGTTTTTAAAAGAATTTTGCGGTCGAAAATTAAAACTACAATCGCTACAAAAAGCGTTACAAATGGCCAGAATTTTGTTCGGCTCACAACGGAAAAAATTACAACGCAGAACAAAAAAATATATAAAAATCGTTTTAACTGCCCTTCTTTCTGCCATTCAGTTTTTACGATTTCCGGATTTACTAAAATTTGTTCGTTTTCGTTCTTCCTAAAAAGGAATAAAATAAATATATATAGAAGAAAAAAGCTAAAAATCCACAACGGAAGCATCATTTTTATAAAATCAATGGCTGAAATCCCGCTTTGACTAAAAATGTACAGATTTTGCGGACTTCCGAATGGGGTTAAAAGAGAGCCTCGAATTGCGGCAATGTTTTCAAAAGTTAAAACTGGAATAATATATTTTTGTTTTTCTGCCCCACGAAATAAAAAAATCGTAAGTGGCACAAAAATTATCAGCGAAACATCATTTGTGACGAACATTGAAGTGAAAAAAACGCCATACACAAAAAATGCCGTTAAATTCCTGATTTTTGAAAATGCAGCACATTTTTTTAAAAGTGGCAAAAAAATATTTTCACTTTTAAAACCTTCCAAAACTGTAAGGAGCATAAAAAGCGTTGAAAGAGTTTTCCAGTCGATTCCAGAAAAAAGTTCCCGGCTAGGCGGCGTTAAAAAAAGAGAAAAAACGGCCACCGCCACCGAAACCGAAAGCATCGGCTCCTTTTTTAAAAGATTTTTAATTTTCTGCAAAAAAATCATATTTTAATTCTAATGAATAAAATGGATTTTTTAAACTGAAAAATTTACATTTTTTTTACAGAGATCCCGAAACCAGTTCGGGGTGACAAATTACAAACTTCTACTGCTGTTCAATAAATGCAAATCCGTTTCCTGGTACGCTTAAAGAATATGTTCCGCTTGCCGTAATTGTTGAACTTGAATATGTTCCGTTAGAAGAGCATGAAATCAATTTATAAGTTCCGCTGTTTACAGTAAAACTATATGAATATGCTTGTGAAGAAGTATTTAAGCCAACATAAGCGACTTTTCCGTTGTATGTACGGGTAAAGACAGCCTGATTTCCGCTTAAAACAAGATTTTCCTGTTCACCTTTTTGAATGCAAGGACTGTTAGAACGGATTTCATTTAATACCTTTAAGTGCTTGTACATTGGCGGCTGATTATTTTTAACATAATTAATTCCAACATCGCCAAGCATCCATCTGGAAACTACATCGTCTTTATTTGTAGTAGGGTGTGTTCCATTCCATGAATACATTGCTTCTGTTCCATAGAAAACAATCGGCACGCCGCGGAAAATGTAAATGTAATTCAAAGCATTCTTGTATTGAGATTCGCTATAAATTGCTTCGTTTCTGTAGCAGTCGTGGTTATCTACGAACATTGCAGTTTTTGTGTATTCTTCTGGTGTCATACAAGCAAAACTTGAATCATCGTTTGTAGCATTGTTATACTGGGCAAAGTCACCACCGTCTTTAAATACGCCCTGCATCTGTCCAGGGTAATCAAGACAGCTTAAATGCATATCAAGCATATGAAGGGAATCCGTAGTATCTTTTGAATGTCTGTCAACAGCGTCGTGACGGCCACACCATGCTTCGCCAATCATATAAAAATAGTCGTTACCTTTTGATTTTGCGTAATTGTACATTGCGTCTGCAAATTCGCCTGCAAACTCACTTGGAATGTAGGCAATTGTGTCAATTCGGAATGCATCTACACCAGCGTCAATAAACTTTTTGTAAACATTGATTAAATGCTGGCGAGAATCTTTTCCGTCTTCGCCAAGATGACCAAAGTCAATCAAGTCTGAACACTGACCAAATCCATAGTAAGAATAAAAACCATTTTTAGAAGTATCAGATTCGTAATAAGGATCAAGCGTTTTCCAAGCCCATTCTTTTCCGTCCATAATAGTTTGAACAGAATAATCCTTCCATTTTGTAGCCCCTGCAGCAGATGTGTGATTTCCATGATTTAAAACGATGTCCTGCATTACGCGAATTCCTTTTGCGTGGCAAGCCTGAATAAATGCTTTGTAATCGTCCCAACCGTCGCTATCTTTTCCGGAAGAATGTAAGTGCGGGTCAATTTGGTCAAAATCGTAGCCCCAGTAACCGTGGAAAGCAGACGCTTCGTAGTCGCCACCGTTATAGAATCGTCCTTCAGGCTGTTTTACAGAAGGCGTAATCCAAATTGCAGTAAAGCCCATGTCGGCAATGTAATCAAGATTGTTGATAATTCCTTTAAAGTCGCCACCATGATAATAAGAAAGAACGCCAGTTTTTGATTCATTAAAAGTATAAAGGTCGCTCGTTCCGTTCGGTAAATATTCATCGCCCCAAATATTGTTGTTTGTGCTGTCGCCGTCTGCAAATCGGTCTGTTAATAAGAAGTAAACATTTTCTTCGCGGAAGTCGCGGTGGGTAAAATCGCCCGGTTTTACAATTTTTACAGTACGAGAATCCGAAGAAGTTTCGCCGTTGGAATCAGTTACAGTGAGCGTTACCGAATAACTTCCCGCCGTAGAATAAGTTTTTTGCACTTGACTTTCAGTATAAGTTTCACCGTCAATGTTCCACAAATATGATGCGATTTCGCCAGTGGAATTTGCTGCACTAAATGTAATCGTGCTTCCTTCGACAGTGCTTCCCAAAACAGAAATTGAAGCTTTTAAAACTGGAACAACAATTTCTTCAGAACCGGAAGTTTTTTGCGCCCCGCTTGAAGTAATTCTGTAAGTTCCCTTCTCTTTTAATTCCATATCAGAAGAGCATAATTTTCCGCCATCAGAATTTGTAATCAAAACTTTTACAGAAGAAATGCCTGCAAATTTAAAAATATAATCTTCATCGCTGGAAGTCGAATCCATTTCAACGCCCGGCCAACTTACATTTGGATAAGTAGTTGCATCTGAACAAGACCAGTAATAAATCATCGGGTAATTTAGTGATTTTGCTACAAGAATTTTTATTCCATCGAAAGTTTCTTCTTTGCCCAAAGTTACAGATTTTGTTCCACCAGAAGAAAGAGTAACCGTTGTACTAGCTTTAATTTCGCCATCCAAAACGGCATAAACATTCCAAGTTCCAGGGGCAACGCCAGAAATCGTAACAGATTCGCTGTCACTTTCCAAAACTGAAGAAATGCTAGAACAAGGGTCAGTTACTTGAATCGTACAACCGGAAAGCGAGTTTGCAGTAATTTTTACAGAGCCCGCAGTCAATTTATAAGAAGAAGAATCTTTTAAAGACCCAGATTTAAAATCGCTTGCAATCGAAGAAGAATCAATTAAACTTGCGTGAGTGTCAGAAGGAATGGCCGCCTCAATTTTTGAAATCTCTTCGGAAGTTAGCGTATTCGTGTTTATTTCGTTTTTAATTAAAGAAGCAAAAACAGAGCCTTTTTTAGAAGTTTCCCAAGTTACCTGTACAGAATCGTTTTTTCCGGCTTTAATTTCTTCGCATAAGTAATATAGAACAGTTTTTTCAATTTTTGTAGAAAAAGAAGTGTCGCCGTAAGATTCAATTTCCAAAACCGCATTTTTACAAACTGGAATTTCAGAAATCGTGAACGAGCCAGCGCCATTTTTTACAGTTGCCGTAACGGATTTTGTAAACTTATTTCCCGAAGAATCAAAACCGTAAACACTCGCCTTTGCAGCTTTTATGTCATCCACAAAAATTGCACGACTTTCATTTCCAACACTGATTGAACCATATTCAGACTGATTAGAATTATTTTCATCAAAAATATTTGCACATCCAAAAAGAAACGGAAGCACTAAAAATAAGAAATTAAACTTTTTCATTTTTTACCTTTTTTATTTCATTAATTGTAAATGCGAAAGGTTAATTTTGAAAGAAAAAAGCGATTTTTAAGATAAAATTAGAATTTTTGGGGAATTTTGATTCGATTAAAAGATTCCGGGACAAGCCCGGAATGACAAATTTTTTATAATTTTTATTTTACTTTTCCGTCTTTGTAGATTTCTACAGTCAAGAATTTTCCGGCGGCACCGATTTTTTTACCATCGATTTCTACGAAGCCTGATTTTGTGTGAAGGCCCATTTCTGCAAACTTATCGGCTTTTACAAAGCAAAGTTCTTCTTCTGGGGCACTAAATCCTTCTGGTTCGAGGATTGTTCCAACTTCAAACTGAGGAGCAAAAATTACTTCGCAAGTTTCTTTGTCGGTAACATTCGGGTCAGACGCTGCAAGAAGCATTCCATTACTGCGAACTCCGCGGAAATTTGCTGGCTTTAAATTATAAACTAAAACGATATTTTTTTCTAAAAGTTCTTCTGGTTTATAGAACTGAACAATCGAACTTACAATTTGGCGCGGTTCTGAATCCCCTGTATTTAAAGTCAAAATATAAAGGAATGCCCCACCCGGATGCTGTTCAACTTTTTCAATTTTGCTTACCTTTAAAATTACACGACGACTAAATCTTTCAGCTGGTGGAAGTTTGTCAATCTGTTCAGGAGTGAGTTTTTTTTCTGTCACTGTTTTTTTAACCTGAACTTCGTCAACGCTTTCAACATTTGAAAGAAGTTTCTCGAGTTTTTCAGATTCGATAATTCGCATAAAACTTCCAAGACGAGGGCCCTGGTCTTTTCCGATTAAAACATTATACAATGCGGTGAAAAGCTGTTTTGCATCAACTCCAAGAGAAGTTGCAACTGCGTAAATTGCTTCCTGACAATCCCGGTCAGTCTGGAATGTTGGAATTTTTGGAAGAACTTCGTCGTGAACTTTTTTAACGGCTTCTGCCAATGCGTGTGGAAGTTTTGCCTTAGTTTCGCCATCACGGATTTTAAAACAGAAATCTGGGGCACAATCTGGGGCACTTTCGTTAATCCAGTACCATGCACATGCACATCGTCTTCTTAAAACTTCTTCCTGTTCTGGTTTTACATCGCCTAAACTCTTGATTACAGCGTCAACATCACCTGAATATGTCTGTAAAAGCGTTGTCAAAAGACGAAATCCGATTCTGTATGGCTGAACTTTTGGAAATCCCGGTTCAACCTGGCTCAATTCATAAATTCTTTTTTCGCTATTAATAATCGACTGTTTTTTTGCAGGATCTTTTTCTTTTGGTTCTTCAAGGCCCCACGCAATTCGTTCAGTGCGGTCGTATGCTTCGTAAACAGTTACAACATCGAGGTCAAAACTGATTGAAAATTCGTGATCAACTTTATTCTGTGCAAAAATATAGCGCAAAACTTCTGGCTGATAAACTTCAAGAGCGTCAACAAGAGAAATTACTTTTCCTTTTGAAGATGACATTTTTCCTGGAACACCTTTAAGTTTTACAAAATCGTATTTCATTGTTACAGGAGCGTCCCAGTTAAAAAGTCGCTTTGAAACAAGTTTTGCAGTGTCGTAAGATCCGCCTGGAGAAATATGATCTTTTCCGCCTGGTTCAAAAACAACTTTTTCTTCGTTCCATCTCATAGGCCAGTCAACACGCCAACCGAGTTTGAATTCTTTTGAAGTGCGAAGGTCTCCTTTTTCTACATGACCACAGCTTGTACATTTGTAAGTAACGCCATATTCGCCATCGTAATCTGTAATTTCGGTTGTGTCTTTATTACATTTACAGCAGAAAGCGGCAACAGGCCAGTAAGCATCTTCCGGTTTCATTTTGTGCTCATCGTCGCGGTATGTGTTAAGACATTCCTTGATAACATCACGATTTTGCATAGCGATTTTCATGCCTTCAGCATAACGATTTTCGCGGTAACGATTTGCCTGATACAAAAATTCAGGATGAATTCCAACGCGTGGAAGCTGATTTTCAATATCTTTTTCGTGGTGACGGGCATAATTTTCATCGCGGCCAAAAGTATCCGGAACCATCGTAATCGGATAGCGCAAATATTTTTCAAGAACTTCAGGTTTCGGCATATTGCCCGGAACTTTACGGAAAACATCATAATCGTCCCATGAATAAATAAAACGAACATTCTTACCGCGGTCACGCAAAGCACGAACGATTAAATCAACAGTAATGATTTCGCGGAAGTTACCAATATGAACAGTTCCCGATGGAGTAATTCCAGAAGCGCAAGTGTATGAATCAAGGTCGCCCTTCTGTTTAATAATTCTTTCTGCCTGCTGGTCAGCCCAGTGGCAAAGCTCTGAAATGTTTCTTTCTGACATTTTGTAATCCTAAGAAATGATTTTATGAACTTCTATTCTAATGAAAATAAACAAATTAGTCTATTTTATGATAAGAGCCCGAACCAAATCCAGTTCAGCGTTTATTGCAGTGAGATTCTAAATGACAAGCCATTTCTGCCAAAACTTTATAATCTAAATACTGAATGCCGTTTTTGCCAGAATGAATTTTTTCTGCCAAATCGCTGTTATAGTAAAAATCGCAGGCTTCCTCTAAAGAAATATTTTTTAATCTGCTGATTTCTTTAATCAACCTTTCTTCAAGATTTTCCTGATAAAAATTTTCTAAAGTCTTTTCGTCCATCATTTTTTCCTAAAGTTCCCTTGAATCAGTAAAAGAAAGGAGATTATCTATCGCTTTTTGTGTAATAAATGCAATCTGATCATAATTTTTGTAGGCGTTAATTTCTTTTATAGCCCGCTCTTTTTCCCAGATTCCTGAATTATACATATCAACTACACGAAAAACTTTATCATTTGCAACTTTTCCGATAATCAAGTCATATTTAGTATATGCC
>CAVHIX010000101.1:646-7435 GCA_963636135.1 Anaerovoracaceae bacterium | reverse complement strand
CGTCTTCGGCATAAAGGCAGAATACGATTCTTACACAAAGAATGTTAAGGCTTTTTAGGCTGTTTGCATCCGGGTCAATGTACTGTTTATAAAGGGCGTCGTAAAGTTTACCGACTAAGTCGCCGGCTTTTAAGCTGATTTCTTCTTCTTTTTTAAGGTTTTCGTTTTTAGAATCTACAAGAAATTCCAGGCGGTAAAATTCTTTTTCTAAATCTTTTAAAAGAACTGATTCTGGCTCGCTATTCGGCTTTTCCATATCGTAAATTAAAAATTCCTTAAAATTGCACACAACAATCCATCGTGGCGAAAGGGAACGCGGAAGGTTTGCGGCGTAGCGGTGTGCCTGCTGGAACGGCGTTAAAGATGAACCGTCTGACTGTTTGTAGGATTTACGAATGTCTACATCTATACTTTTTTGCTCGATTAATACACTTGTGCTTTGAATGTAGCCGTCTATAAAACTTGTGTGTTCAAGCGAAACTCGTTTTTCAAATTCAATTTCGTTTTCAGCGTTTTCTACACCGAACACCGAATGTAAAAGTCCAATCCAAAAGTTGCGCGTTTCAGATTTTTCGTCCCCTCGGCCTAGCCAAAGTTCTGCAAATTCTTTTGCGGCTTTCTGTTTTTCTGGCTGTGTCATATAAAATCTCCTGATGTAGTTTTGTTATTGATTAAGGGCGTTTTTTTAGAATAGATATATATTAAAACTTTTTTAATGTGAAATCTACAAAACTTTTTAACTTGTAAGTTTAAAAGTCTAAAAAAATAGAAAGTTTTAAATATGGAAATTAAAAACTTTGAAAAATATTTAGCATAGAACTTAATTTTCCGTCAGTTTGAACTACTATAATGTCATTCTGAATTTGATTTGGATTTATCTTTGTATATTTTTTAAGGGTAGAAAATAACCTTTTTTAGCTTTTATTTATTAAATTAGATTATTTACGGTTGTATACACTACAGATTTATGGTATAATAAATTATTGGAAATGCCTTGAACTGGCGATGCTCGCTAGTCTCGCATCGAACCATTTTCATGTAAAAACTAAAAAATTGCACTGTCGTACAATTTTTTTTAACGTTTTTTCTATTTTAGGTAGGCGTCTCCCAAACTCAACCGGTTTTACCGGAATTTGATTATGGGAGGCTTGAGATGACGATTTACGAATTTCTTTCGTTGGCAATTAATGTTGCCATTCTGATTCTTACGGCACTCTCTTACCTTAAAGATAAGAATGAGTAAAAATATAGCCGCCCTCGTTTGACCCATGGACGGCTATTAACCCAAGTGGAGATAACCCGATGTTCGGGGCATTTCCTTTTCTTTAATATACACTAGGTTTTATTTTTCGTCAAATGTTTACCAAATACATTCAGAACTTAATTTTATATTTCAAAATCTAAACAGGTTCTGGCGCTTGTAAATGGGCGGACTTTTGAATCTGCAACGGCTACATGGTCAGGGTGTTTTGAATATTTTTTTAGGCTTTCTTCGGTTTCAAAGGTTGAATCGAGCATTAAATCTGCATTTGATGAATCAAGTCGGCCGGAAATATTTACTTTGATGTCAATAAGGCCTGGAATTTTACCTTTGAGGCCTTCTAGACCTTCTTTGATTTCTTTTTTGATGTTTTCTTTTTCTGATTCGTTTAATTCTGTTTTTAATGTCCAGAGAATAATGTGTTTTACCATATTTATTCCTTTTTTTATTTTTTTGCTACAAGAACCATTGTTTTGGCTTTTTCGTTGTACGGTGAAAATTCGTAATCGCCATAAATTTCAACTGAACTAAATCCGCACGCAATGAGCATTCTTTTTAATTCTACTGCCGAATAAAGTCGCTGAACAAAAGTGTGCTCAAGTCGTTCTCCCGCTTGATTTATTAAAATCCATTTTGATTTTAAACCTTCCCACGCGCCTACAACGGAAAATTCTGTTAAAACTGTAAGGCCCGCCCGTTCAAACCATTCGCCTTCTGTAAAATACAAAATTGCAGTTTCGCGGCTGGTGCATTCCAGAATGAAAAAACCGTCTTTTTTTACGCTTGCGCAAATATTTTTTAAGATTTGAAAATCTTCTTCGATTGTGTCGCAATAACCAAACGAAGTGTAAAGATTTACCGCGCAGTCAAATTTTTCTTCCGATGAAAAGGTTCGTAAATCCTGTTTTATAAGATTTAATTTTACGCCTTCTGCTTCAGCACTTTCTTTTGCAGCGTCCAATTCAGACTGAATAATGTCAACGCCGGTAACATTTAGGCCTCGTGATGCCAATTCCACGCTGATTCTTCCGGGACCACATCCAGCATCCAAAATGGAACAGCCTTTTGTAAGCCCTGCGATTTTTATTACACTTTCTGCAACGCCCGGAGCTTCTGCCCAGCGCTGAGAATCAAACATTATCGGGCCAAAATTTTGCCAGAAAGACTCATTTTCAAACCATTCTTTTTTACTCATTTGTTCCTCCGAAAATTTAAGATTTTAAAGATTGAGATTTTAGCGATTCTTTTGCAAGATTTTCCAAATATTCTGCGTTCATTGCATTTTCTTTTGTTGTGCCAGATTCTTTTAGCGCCCTTTGTTGATTTTGCTTTATTTCTTTTTGATTTTCAAGAATTTTTTGCGCCGAACAAAGAATTTTTATGCATTCTTCCTGTGAGATTTTTAAAACGCCTTGAATTTCTTCAACTGATTTTGAACAGAAGTTTTCGAGCGTTGTAAAATTTTTCATCAGTAAAACGGCTCTTCTTTGTGCGATTCCCGGAATTTTTGTAAAAATGCTGATTGTATTTTCTTTTGTACGAAGGCGTTGATTTCGGCTTGTTGCAAATCGGTGAGTTTCGTCCCGCACGCGCTGTAAAAGTCGCAACGCATCTGACCTTTTTGGAAGGCAAATTGGTTTTGAGCAGTCCGGCCGCCAGATTTCTTCGTCGCGTTTTGCAAGGCCCGCAATTGGAATGTTCAGCCCAAGTGATTTTAAAATGCTTTGAACCGCGTTTACTTGGCCCAATCCACCATCGATTAAAATTAAATCTGGAAGTTCTGCGTTTTCGTTTAGTAATCTTGTGTAGCGCCGGCTCGTGGCTTCTTTCATCGACTGAAAATCGTCTATAATTCCGTCTGTTGTTTTTAAGCGAAAATATCTGTAATTTTTTTTGTCCGGATTTCCGTTGTAAAAACTGATTAAACTTGCAACCGGGAATTTTCCGCCGATGTGGGCAATATCAAATCCTTCAATTCTGACTGGCAATCGGTCCAAATGAAGAAGATTTTTTAATTCCTCTAACGCCGGAGTGTCGCCTCGTTCACGCAATCGCCTGATTATATCTTCTTTTGCATTTTGAGTTGCCATTTTTATTGCGGCGTCGTGCCTTTTAAAATCTTCAATTTCTGGGGTTACGGCAATGACCTGAGTTTGAGCGCTAAACGAATCGAAAATCCATTTTTGTAAAAAATCGAGGGCAAAATCGGCAAACTGTTCAAACGGAACAAAAATCTTTGGCGGAAGTTCTTCTTTTGAAGTGTAATAGGCATTCATAAACTCGCCGATTAATTCTTCGTCGTTGTTTAAACTTCTTACCCGGTGATTGTCGCGCCCTAAAAGTTTCCCGGAACGGATTTTTAAAACTGTGAAACTTACTAATTCGCCTTCACGGAAATATGCAATGTAATCGCGGTCGGAATTGTCAAAACTTTCTACGATATTTTGATTTTGCATTATCGAAAGGGCCCTGATTCCGTCGCGGATTCTTGCGGCTTTTTCAAAGTTTAAATTTGCAGCGGCTTCTTTCATAATTTTTTGGAGTTTAATGAGTCCTTCAGAGTCTTTTTGCTCAAGAAGATTTATAATTTCACCGAAAAATTCATTGTAAGAGTCTTTTGAAATTTTTGAACAGCACGGCGCTTTGCACTGGCCCATATGATAATAAAGGCACGGCGATTCCCTTTTGCGTAAAATCTTGCAATGCCGAATCGGATAAATGCTGTAAATCGTTTCGATAAAAGTGTCTAAGGCACTGGCGTCGGGGTATGGCCCAAAATAAAGGGAGCCATCGTGTAAAATTGTTCTGGTTTTAAAAAGGCGCGGAAATTCTTCTTTTGTGATTCTCAAAACAGGATAAGATTTTCCATCTTTTAAGTTGATATTGTAACGAGGCGTGTATTTTTTGATTAAATTATTTTCTAAAAGAAACGCTTCGTATTCATTTGATGTTGTGATATATTCAATTGATTTTGCGTGAGAAATTAAAAGTCTTGTTTTGATGTCTTTAGGTCCGTTAAAATATGAAGAAAGACGATTTTTAAGATTTTTAGCTTTTCCAACGTAAATAACAATGTCTTGTGGGTTTTTCCATAAATAAACGCCACTCGAGCAAGGAGCTTTTAATGCGGTATTGTGAAGAATTTGTCGCGTAGAAATTCTTTCTGATTCCGAATTATCTTGAGTCATTATGAATAAAAATTATAGCAGAAAAATTATTAAATTACTCTTTTTTTGTGTATTTTTTTTAGATTGTTCAGCTTTTGCAAAAGAATATTTAATCGGCGGAAAATCTGGTTGGTCTGACATTTTTGACGAAAAAGGCATCACCGAAGGAAAGGGCCGTTTTGGTTATACTTCGCTTGAATTAAAAACGAACGAAAATTCAATTGACGAATTTACAGATTTGTACTTGGATTTTGAAGGCTCTTCCATTCAGGAAAAAACAGGAAATTACAAGATTACAAAAAACGATTTATTCCTTGAAAAAAATGCCCGCTACGGAAAAAAGGCCGCTTTGAGCCGAAATCTAGGTGAAGGTCTCCACCTAAAAGGAAACGAAAAAAGCATTTTTGGTCGAAAGGGCCCGGTTGGTTCGTTCAGCATTGAATTTTGGATTTGCCCTTCAGTTGTGGAAAATGGTGAAATTCTTTTTAATTGGCGTTCTTCGCGAAATCTTGAAAATAATGTAATTTACCAGATGATTCGTGTAAATATTTACAAAAACAAGATTTATTGTCTATTTAGTAACATTTTTTACGGTTATACAGAAAATAATGGAGATGTTGAATTAATCGGAAGTTCAGATTTGATTCCCGGAAAATGGAGCCACCACATTCTTTCGTACGATGAAGAAAACGGTCTTTTGGAATACAGAATTGACGGAAAATTAGAAGATTTAAAATGTATTACAAGCGATAAAACTGAAAATGGAACGGTTTTTATTCCGGTTTTGGGTGTTCCTTCCGAAATCGAATTTTGCCCGAATTTTACAGGATTTGTAGACGAATGTAAAATTTCTAAAGTTTCGTACTATTATTATTTTGACAAATTTGCGGATAATGCAAGTCGGATTCAGCGTCCTTTGTTCGACAGTCAGGGCGGTTATTTTTTGACAAAACCGATTGAGTTTAAACCTGGAACGATTTTAAATTCCGTAAAAGCTGAAGTAAAAATCCCTTCCCAAACGGAAATTAATTTTTTTGTTCGTTCTGGGGAAAATTGTCACGGTTGGACAAACGATTTTCCAGAATGGCGCCAAATTTCAAACGGCGAAAATCTTACAGGAATTTCTGGGACTTATATTCAGCTTGCAGTTTCTCTTTTGCCGGACGGGGCGGGCTCTGTAACTCCGAATATTACGGATTTGGTTTTAGATTATTCTGAACTTTCTTCTCCAATGCCGCCGTTTAATGTTAAAGCCCAAAAAGGGAACGGTTCTGTAAAGTTGGAATGGTCGAGTTCATTAGACGAAACTGCCGGCGGATATTACATTTATTACGGTTCAAAACCCGGCGAATATTTAGGCCGAATCGCGGTTGAAGGCGCTTCTCCAATCGATGTTGGAAACACAACTTTTTTCACGCTGAACGGATTAAAAAATGGCACGATTTATTATTTTGCCCTCGCGACTTATTCAAAATACGATTCAAGAATTACCGGTGAACTTTCAAAAGAAGTTTTTGCGCGCCCTTCCGTAAAATGAAAAAAAGAATTTTTGTTTTTCTGCTGATTTTAATAAATTTTTTCAGTTTTTCTCAAAATGTTCAGTTTGACGAAAAGAAATTTGGCGAAAGCGTTTTGGAAAATGGCCTTGAACTTTTTACGCTTGAAGATTTTTCTGACGCGAGTGTGAAAGTTCAGTTTGTAGTAAGATCTGGCATTTCGTTTCAAAATCAGGAAAACACAGGATTTTTTACGCTTTACACTCAGATTTTGGAAGAACTTTTTAAAAATTCGTTTATTTTAAAAGATTTAAAAGCTGAATGTTTAGCGGATTCAACAAAATTTTCGTTTGAAGTTTCACCTTTTTATTTAAAAAATGCTCTTTTGGAATTTTCTAAAACGATTTTTGAAAAGAATTTTCCCGATAAAATAATTTCCCGTCAAATTTCAGATTTAAAAATGAAAGTTATGCAATATTCGCAGAGCCCGGAAGGTTTTATAAACTCAAGCATTGATTCGCGCGTTTTTTCTTCTGCCCCTTGGAAGCACGATTCTGGGATTTATCCGTCGCTTTTTAAAAATCTGACTATAAGTGAAGCCCGAAAAGAACTGAATAAAATTCATGATAATTTTTATTTCCCTGAAAATTGTGCGATTTTTTTGAGTGGTGCGATTTCAAAAAATGATTCTGCAAAAATTGTGGAAAGCGTTTTTTCTTCTTTTAAAAAACAGAATAAAAAATTTACAGATTTTGTTTTTCCAGTAAAAGATGTGCAGAAAAAATTTGTTCTTCACGATGCCAATCTTTCGGAAGATTTAACGCAAATTATTATTCAGTACAAAAATTTGGGCAGAACTGAAAGC
>CAVHIX010000101.1:0-636 GCA_963636135.1 Anaerovoracaceae bacterium | reverse complement strand
CGTGTGCGTATAATTTTAAAAATTCTCAATTTAAAATGGGCGTTCTGTCAAAAAAAGATTTAAAAATTCCGGGCGACGAATACATAAATGTTGAAAGTACGCATAAAAACGGGATTTCGAGGGTGATTTTTCAAACGTTTATGGAAAATTCTAATCTTTCGCCAGTTGAACAGACGGAAAGTTTTTTGGATTCTGTAAAAAGTGAAAAAAATTTTGAAGATGAAAACGCTTTTTTGTATGCAAAACAGATTTTGGCTAACAATTTTCAAAAAATTACAAAAGATTCTGCAAATTTTATGGAATATCTGGCGCAATTTTGGGCTTTAAAAGAAAAATCGCAAGATTCTGAAGGCAATTTTTTAAATCTTTTGGATTCGTTTTTGAGAGAGCAAGAAAAAATAGAAAATTGTACTGTGCAAAAAATAAAAACTGACTTTTTTGCGGAAGAGCCTTTTGTTTTTGTGCTTGTGAATTCGAAAACTTATAAAAAATTTAAAAATCAGTTTAAAAAATCGGGCTATTCTGAAATTAATGCAAAAAATTCGTCGTGGTATACAAACGAACTTTACAAAAATGCAAAAAATCTTTTAAAAACTGAAAAAGATTTTAAAATTGAAAAAACGCAAACTGACTTTT
>CAVHIX010000100.1:0-7531 GCA_963636135.1 Anaerovoracaceae bacterium | reverse complement strand
ATTTTATGCCTTATTTTGATGGTTTACGAAGTTTTTGCCCACAAAACATTTGAAGAATCGAACAAAAGGCTTTCGGCTAGTATTTTTGAAATTTTTTACTGCGGATTTTTGATCACTTTTATCACACGAATGAGTTTATTTGAAAATTCAACAATTGTTATCAGTTTATTTTTAGTAACAATTTTTATGAATGATTCAATTGCATGGTTTTTTGGAATGCTTTTTGGAAAAAATAACCGCGGATTTGTCGCTGTTAGCCCAAATAAAAGTATCGTAGGTTTTATCGGCGGATATTTAGGGGCAATTTTAGTCTGCATTTTAGCCTCCTATCTTTTCCCGGAAATTATGAATGCTCAAAATCAAACTATGTCGATTATAAAAGCTGTAATTCTAGGATTTGTAACTGCAACTGCCGGAATTGTCGGAGATTTAACAGAATCAGTTTTTAAACGCTCCGCAAATAAAAAAGACAGTGGCGCAATAATTCCTGGTCGAGGCGGACTTTTAGATTCCTGCGACTCGATTGTTTTTGCCGCTCCAATTTTTTACATTGTTTTCACTTTACTTTATAATCCATCTTTAATTACAACAGTTCAAAATTTAGCAAAATAGGCTTAATATGAAAAAAGTTTTAATTTTAGGTTGTACAGGCTCAATTGGAAGTAACACGATTGATGTTGTGCGAAATTCAAAAGAAGATTTTAAAATCTGCGGACTTCAGGCAAACAGTCAAAAAGAAAAATTACAAAATTTAAGCAAAGAATTTAATTGTCCTTCTACCCTAACGCAAACTGACGGGCTGGACGGGATTAAAAATATAATTGAAAATACAAATTCTGACATTGTCGTAAACGGAATCAGCGGTTCATCTGGACTTTTACCTTCAAAATTTGTTCTTGAAAATGGGATTGATTTAGCATTGGCAAACAAAGAATCAGTTGTTATGGCATGGCCTTTAATAAAATCACTTTCACAAAAAAACAACGCAAAAATAATTCCTGTTGATTCAGAACATTCGGCAATCTTCTGTTTAATAAATCAGATTAAAAAAGAAAATGTGAAACAAATCATAATTACGGCAAGCGGAGGGCCTTTTAGAACATTTACAAAGGAACAATTACAATCCGTAACTCTTGAACAAGCATTAAAACACCCAACTTGGAACATGGGGAAAAAAATTACAATCGACAGTGCAAGTCTTGCAAATAAAGGCCTTGAAGTAATTGAAGCAGCCCGCCTTTTCGATATGGACACAAAAAATATTCAGGTTGTAATTCATCCACAAAGTCTAGTTCATTCTTTAGTGAGAACAAACGACGGAATGATTTATGGCCAAATTTCTGATCCGGATATGAAGCACCCGATTATAAATGCCCTTTATCATCCGAAAAATAAACAAAATTATCTTCAGACTTTTGACCTTTTTGACAAAGAATTTACTTTTTATAAACCGAATTTTGAAAATTTTCCAATGCTGAATCTTGCTTATAAATCCGCAGAAAATAAAAAAAGTTATACAATCGCCTACAATGCAGCAAACGAAATTGCAGTTCAAGCACTTTTTGATAAAAAAATTAAATTTACAGAAATTCCTTTAATTGTAGAAAAAGTTTTACAAAAAGACTGGACGGATGAGCCTTCTTCATTTGAAATTGTTTTTGACCAGGACAAAAGGGCCCGCTCTTACGCAAAGGAAGCGTTATGCGGATTATAATCGGCCTTTTATGCCTTTGTTTTTTGATTTTTTTTCACGAATTAGGCCATTTTTTATTTGCGAAACTATTTAAAGTCAAAGTCGAAAGTTTTTCAATCGGAATGGGGCCAATTCTTCTGCACAAAAAATTTGGCGACACAGATTACAGGCTTTCACTTTTTCCTTTTGGTGGATATTGCGGAATTAAGGGCGAAAAAGATTTTCAGTACGCAATCGAAAATAATTTAAGTTCAATTTCAGGTGAAAAAGATTCAATGTACGGCACTCACCCGCTAAAAAGAGCACTAATAGGATTTGCAGGGCCGCTTTTCAATTTTATTTTTTCAATTTTTGCACTGTGCATAATTTCAATGATTGGCTACTCAACTTATTCATATTCAAACAAAATTTTAATTCCGGAAGAAACTGAAACTTTTAAAAGTGCAGCAAAAGAAGCCGGTCTTTTAAGTGGCGACAAAATCATTCAAATAAACAAAACAAAAATCGAAAATTTTTCAGATTTGATTGAAATTGTAACGCAAAATCCTGATTCAGTTTTAAATGTAAAAATTGAACGAAACTCAAAGATTTTAGATTTCAAAGTAAAAACTGATTTTGATAAATTAACTGGAATCGGAAAAATCGGCGTTTCCGCAGATACAGAAACTTTACACGAAATCAAAATTGAAGGAAAAAACTTTTTTATTTCATTAAAAAATGGATTTTTAGAATCAGTAAAACTCACAAAACTTACAATAAAAGGAATTTTTACACTTTTTAAAGGCGTTGATGTAAAAAATGCTGTGTCAGGGCCCGCCCGCGTTGCAGACATGCTCGGAAGCGTAGTCACAGAAAGTGCAACCGACGGCGCAAAAACTGTAATTTTAAATCTTTTAAATTTTTTATCAATCATCAGCATTTCACTTTTTATAATGAATCTTTTACCAATTCCAATTTTAGACGGCGGATTAATTCTTTTTGCATTAATCGAGGCCATTTTTCACAAAAAAATTCACCCAAAAATCTACTATTATGTTCAGATTGCAGGATTTATAATTATTGCATTTATTTTTATAATTGGCATTTCTGGAGATTTTGTATATTTTAAAAATTTAATACGAGGCACAAAATGAAAAAACTATTTTTAAAAATCTTTATTTTTTCTTCTATTTTATTTTCAGGATTTTCACAATCGCATTTTTCAACTCAGGCACACCAGACTCCAGTTACAGATTTAAAAGCCGTTTTTTCAAAAAATTCTACATCGAATGAATATTTTTCTGCTGGCCAAGACGGATTTTTAATAAAATGGACTGACGATAATCAGGGCGAACACTTTCAGATTACAGAATTAACAATCAAAATGATTGCAATTTCACCAAACGGAAACGATATTGCAGTTTATGAAACCGACGGGGGACTAACAAACCGAATCAGCGTCTGGAACTGGAAAACATTAAACCGAAAATTTGCAAGAAGATTTCAAGATTCAATTACTTCACTTGATTTTTCAGAAAATGGAACTTATGTTATCGTTGGAACTACAAGCATCAAAGGCGCCGTTTTTATCAATGCTGAATTTGGAAATGTAATCACAAAAATCAAAGAAAATACTGGAATTTTTTCATATTCAAGCACTTCGCTGACCGAAAAATCTTGTGTTATGTATTCGCCGAACAAAGGCAATCTCACCTACTACGACCTTACAACCGGAAAGGAAAAACAAACTGTTTATACTGAAAATAATCTTGAAAATCCTGTGATTTTTAACAATTTTTTCTATTTTGCAGGAACGAAAAATAATTCAATTTACATTATTAACGCCGAAAATGGAACGGTCATAAATAAAATCGATTCTCAAAATCCACTTTTGCTCAGTTCAAAAAAAGATTCTGATTTATATTTTTTGGAAAATGATTCGCGCGGAAATTATACGCTAAAATCAGTTTTAAATATTGACAACAAAACTCTCACTTCACCACAAATTGTTAAAAATCTTAAAGGGCCTCGAGGTTCAACTTTTATAAATCATGGCGTGAAAAATAAAAATGAACTTTTGCTCAGTTCTGCATCCGGGGATTTATACAAACTTGATACAACGGCGCAAACTGAAACCCAAATTTTATCCCCAATGACTGAAAATTTTTACGATAAAATTTTAGATATGTGTCCGGTTGGCGAAGATTTCTATTTTCTTACAAAAAATTCTCTTTTTATTTCGTCTTACGACACTGGAACTGTAAATGGCGTTGGAAAAAATCCGGGGCAAACAAATGTTTTAACTTATGAAGATAAAGTTTTGCTTTGGTCAAACGGAACTAAAAATCCAGTTCAGCTCTACGATTTTTCAAAACCAGAATTAAAAACGCTTTTTACACCAAACAACAATGTTCAAACTGTAAAAATATTCGGAAATTTAATTCTTGAAATGGAAAATAATTCTGTTGTAAACACTTACAATATCGATTCGCAAAAATTTACAGAAGTTTATACTGGTTCTGGCCTTCAGGATGCAATTATTGCTGAAAATGGAAAACTTTACATTGCAAAATCTTTTGACACAAATCCAAAATCGCCACTTTTAATCGTAGATTTGCAAACTCGCGAAACAGTTCCAACTCGTCTTCCGGGGAATGTTTCATTTGCGCTTAACGCTGAAAAATCAAATATTTACGGAATTAACATTTCAGAAAATGAAAACACGAAAAAAACCAGCATTTTCAGATACAACATCGAAAAAGATACATCAAATATAATTTTGTCGCTAAACGATGAAGATACAGACGCGTTCACATATTTAAAATATCCAGTTTTATACACAAATATTGGAAAATCTCGTGTTCGCTCGATAAATTTGAACATGAACAAAAGTTTATTATTAAATCGCTCATCTTCAATGCCTCAAAAAGTTTGTAAAAATGCAAAACGAGTTGTTGTCTTAAATCGCGACGGCAGCATTTCGTGGTACAATGACAATCTTTCGCAAGTTTTAGCTGATTGGTATCTCACGAAAGACGGTCAATGGTACGAATTCTAATCTTTTGAGTGAACGGCCTTGTAAAATGCTTCTTTAGAATTTAAAATTGTTGATTCTGCAACACAATAAGAAATTCTAAACCAGCCAGGGCCGGCAAATCCACTACCCGGAGCGCACAAAATATTAAATTTTTTAAGATGATTTGTAAACGCCATATCATCATCATCCCAACCATCAGGAACTTTCACAAAAAGATAGAACGCTCCATCAGGTTTTACATATTTAAGCCCGGCGTAATCCATAATCTCCATAATTTCTTTTGCGCGTTTTTCATATAAGGAATAATCACATTTTGCATTCCAGCTTTTTGCAATCACTTTCTGAAACAACGCCGGAGCATTTACAAATCCTAAAATTCGGGTCGTTAAAATGCAGGCTGAAACAAGTTCTTTTGCTTCATCACAAAGCGGATTTACAGCAATATAGCCCAATCGTTCCCCTGGAATACTCAAATTTTTTGCAAAAGAAGTCACAATCAGCGAATTTTTATAATGCTTAAAAACCGGCGCAACAGATTTTCCATTATAAACGATTGCCCTATAAGGCTCATCGCAAATCAAATAAACTGTTCTGCCAGTATTTTTTTGAGAATCATACAAAATTTTTGAAAGATTTTTAATTTCATCTTCTGAATAAATTACGCCAGTCGGATTATTTGGCGAATTGATTAAAACCGCTGCCGTTTTTGAAGTTATGGCATTTTTAATATTTTCAACATTAAGCGAAAAATCCTGATTTGTTTTTACAGGAACAACTTTTCCGCCAAAATTATGAACATAATGATTATATTCTGCAAAATATGGACAAGGAATTATAACTTCATCCTCAGGATTTAAAATCGCACGCATTACAGAATTAATTGCCCCTGCCGCACCAACTGCCATAACAATATTTTCAAATGAAACTTTTATTCCCTGTTCATTTTCAGTTTTTTGCGCCATTGCACTTCGAGTTTCAACATACCCCGCATTCGACATATAACCGTGACACATATGCGATTTATCATTTGCAACTTCTATCAAAGCATCAGCGACTTCTTTCGGCGGATCCAAATCCGGATTTCCCAAACTGAAGTCAAAAACATTTTCTTCACCAAATTTTTGTTTTAATACAGCACCTTCTTCAAACATTTTTCGAATTACGCCTGCTGTCGGGCTTTCTAAAATCGATTTTATATTTTTTGCTATCATAAAAAAAATTATACCACAATTAAAAAAAAATGGTAATTGTTATTAAAAAATATATGTGATATAAATAATTATGAACAAAACTGAATACCAGGCCCAGATTTTTGAAAATCGACTCAAAAAAAAATACAAAGAATTGCGAAAATGGGCACGCAAAAACCGAATCACATGTTACAGATTATACAATAAAGATATTCCGGAAGTTCCCGTTTCTGTGGATTTATACGAATTTTTACCCGATGAAGTTCAAAACACAACTGATGTCGCACTTTTTTTAAACAAACAGAATGAAGAACTTTCAAAAAATAATTTAAGCGTTGAAAAAGAAATAAAAAATCGCACCTTCATCGTTTTATATTTATACGAACGACCGTACGAAAAATCCGAACAAGAAGAAAACAATTTTATTTTTCAAATTCAAAAAGCGATTTCAAATATAATTCAAATAAGAGAACAAAATATAATTCTAAAACAAAGAAAGCATCAAAAAGGAATAAATCAATACGAAAAAATCGATTCGCCTGTAAATATCTCTGGTTTAATCCAGGAGCAAGGTCAGATTTTTAAAATCGATTTAACTTCCTATCTTGACACTGGAATTTTTCTAGACCACCGTCCGCTTAGAAAAGAAATCAGAGAAATTGCCAGAAACAAAAAAGTTTTAAATCTATTTTGCTACACCGGAAGTTTTTCAGTTTACGCCGCACAAGCAAATGCCAAATCCGTAGAATCCGTAGATTTATCGAACACTTACTTATCCTGGACAGAACAAAATTTACGATTAAATGGTTTTACCGACAAAAATAAATTTATTTTTACAAAAGCAGATGTAATTTCATTTTTAAAAGAAAAATCTCAAAATCCAGAAAATTTATACGATTTAATAATTTTAGATCCGCCAACTTTCAGCAATAGTAAATCAACAAAAAATGTTTTAGACATCAACAAAGATTATGTTTCACTTATAAACGATTGTCTAAATCTTCTTGAAAAGAACGGAATTCTATTTTTTAGCACAAACAGTACCCGTCTTTCTCTAAAACCAGAACTAATCGTTCAAAAAACTAAAAACGCATCCCAAATCCAAATAGAAGATGTCACACAATTTTCAATTCCAAAAGATTTTGAAAATACAAAATGCCACAAATGTTGGAAAATCACTTTAGAATAAAAAAAACACTGACTGTTATAAGCCAGTGTTCACTAACAAAACAAAAAATCTATTTAGATTCTTTAATTCCGTAACGTCTGTTGAATCTATCGATACGACCAGCAGTATCAACAAGTTTCTGTTTACCTGTAAAGAATGGGTGGCAAGCAGAACAAATTTCAACATTGATATTTTCAACTGTTGATCTAGTTTCAATTACATTTCCGCAAACACAAGTAATTTTTGTAAGTTTGTAAGTTGGATGAATATCCTTTTTCATTTTTACTCCCACTGTAGTTGCCCGATAACGCGGAGTTTTCTCATGCCGTTACCACAATCTACAACATTGATATATAAGTTTTTATATTATAAACAAAATTCATTAAATATTCAATAGAATTTTAATTAATTTCTTAATATTTAGATGTAACTTAAATCAAACAAAGATAAATGAAAACTTAAAC
>CAVHIX010000099.1:6814-7558 GCA_963636135.1 Anaerovoracaceae bacterium | reverse complement strand
CTTCTTACAGAAAACGCTTATAATACAATTTTAAATCATTCTACAGAATATTCTGAAGAGAGTGATGGCGAAGATGAAGGTGACATTTATTCTTTGGATGGTGAAGATTATTTAATTTATGATAATGACTAATTTTTAAGGAAAGGGAAAAATGAAAAAAGTTATATTTACTGTTCTCGCTCTTGCCGGGCTTTCTTTGGCATTTGCTGATAATTATAAAATGAATGCGTCATCAATTATTGATGTTCCAACTGCAACTTCTTTT
This sequence comes from Anaerovoracaceae bacterium, assembly GCA_963636135.1. GTDB lineage: Bacteria > Spirochaetota > Spirochaetia > Treponematales > Treponemataceae > Treponema_D. The sequence goes on along the minus strand of CAVHIX010000099.1, from coordinate 7,293 downwards.
ACAAATAAAACAACTTCTGGCGTTTTTAATTCTGATGTTGACGATTATATTAATGTAAAAGATTATGTAAATGTTGCTCCAGAAAAATTCTTTGGATTTGTGGGTTACAATTACAACGATACAAACGGATTTAATTTTGGTTTTGCAAAACAGTTTAAAAAATTTTATCTTGGCTGGTATTTTGGCGGTCAGTTAGATGGTTTTTACATGCAGAACAAATTCAGTGATGCAAGCGATGCGAATAAAGTTGATTATACTTATAACGCAAATGCTTCAAACACTTATACAGGTTCTCTTCTTTTAGGATTTGAAAAATTTTCAATCAAAGCTTCATTGCTTTATAATCCGATTAATGGAGTAGGTTCTGTTACAAGCACAACAGATAGCGATAATAACAAATCAACAGTTAATAAAGATACTTACGATATTTACGCTGACATTCAGTTCGCTTTCCCTGGAAAATTAAAGCCGCATTTTGA
>CAVHIX010000099.1:0-6717 GCA_963636135.1 Anaerovoracaceae bacterium | reverse complement strand
CCTGGGTTGCAAAATATTATTCAAATGAGAACGGTTATGCTGACAAAAGCTTTTACGACCTTTATCTTCGTGGTGGAATTACAAAAGATTTAAAATCTGATGATGAAACTTTTGAACATAGTTTTGATTTCGATTTGGATACTCGCTGGAGAATTACACCAATCATTCAAAATCAGAATAAAGAAGGTTCAGATGAAAATTTTGGTGCTGCTAACAATTTGATTCAGTTTAAGGCAGCTTATAACGCAAAACTTGTTGCAACTGATCGTCTTACTCTTGGCGCAAAAGTTTCTATCCCGTTTGGATTTGGAATGCTTTGGGATAATGAGTATAAAAAAGCAATCGGTGGAGACAAAGTTTATTCTTCAACAAGAAATTTTTACACTGACCTTGGATTTGAACCAAAAATCGATTTAGGTGTAATTGTTGCCCTCGCAAAAGAAAAAGTAAATTTCAATTGCGGAACAAGCATTACAGTCGGAAAAATTGGTTGGAATTTTGTAGGAACTCAAAATCGTGCTGATACATCAAAAAAATCTGTTGACAGCACAGACACAACTGTAAAATTCGGATTTGATTCTTCAGCATTCAGTACATCTTGGACTTCAGGATTTACAGCATTCTTCGGTAAAAAAGTAACTGTAGACGCTTCTTACAATATTCTTGAAAATTTGACAAACAACAAAATCGATTACAGTTCAAACAGCAACATTTGGGAAACTGTTCAAAAGATTTTTGTTCATAAACTCGAATTCCTTGTTACTGTAAAACTCTAGTTTTTCGATTTTAGAATTTAAAACTGATTTTTTAAGGCCCTTTTCTTTTTTGGAGAGGGCCTTTTCATTTGTTTTCAAAATTCTATTTTTTGTGTTATAATTTATTTTATGAAGAAGCTGAAACAAATTCTTATTATTGATGATGACCCAATTCATCTTCGACTTATGATGTCAATTTTGTGTGAAAATTATAAAATTTCTGTTGCAAAATCAGCGGCGGCGGCAATTACTCTTTTGTCAAAAACGAAATTTGACTTAATTCTTTTAGATTATATGATGCCGATTTGCGATGGGCCTCAAACTTTAAAAATGATTCGTGCTGAAGAATCAACAAAAGATATTCCTGTGATGTTTTTAACTGGCGTAAACGAAATTGAAAGCGTAAAATCTGCTCTGTCGTTAAAAATTGATGGATACATTTTAAAATCTACTCCACCACATGAAATTTTAAGCCGAATTGGAGAATTTTTTGACAAAAATGAAACCAAATAAAGAATACGAATTGAATAAAAAAAAAGAATTAATTTCAGATTACACGATCCAAAATAAACAAGAAAAAGAAGAAGTTTTGTATCTTGAAGCGTTGAACAATTGTTCAGTGTTAGACAAGATTCTTCCATTTATTGCGATTTTGGAATCCTTGATAATTTTGCTGAGTAATCTTTACAAAGATGCTGATTTTATGAAATTTCAGACTTTGTATAATATTTTGTATTCCTTGCTCGTAGTTTTTTCTATTGTAATTTATATTATAAATCGTTCTTGCCTGCAAAAAATTCATTCGCGGCGAAAAACTATTAATGTTATAACCCATCTTTTTGTCTGTTTTATAATTTTGTGGAATGTTTTTATGCTTTGTGCTGATTTTAGAACAGTTCACCAGGTGGATTTTGCGCTTTTTTTCACGAGTATTTTAGTTTCCGTAATTATGTTTAATCTTTCGCCGTTTGTAGTTATTCCGGTGATGATTTTTGCGTTTGCATTGATTTTTATAGAAGTTTTAGTCGTTCAAAAATTTGATTTAAGTTTCCTTTACAAGCCGAATCTTTATCTTTTTATGATTTTAGGATTTTTGTGCGTTGTAATCCGAAGGGTAAATCTGATTTTCAGGGCAAAACAAAAAATCCGATTAAAAGAAGCCATAAGCGAAGCTGAAAATGCCAACCGCGCAAAATCAACTTTTTTAGCCACGATGAGCCACGAAATCCGTACACCGATGAATGCGATTATTGGTTTTTCGGATATTGCGCTAAAAGAAGATGTTCCGCCAAAAATTAAAGATTATCTTGAAAAAATAAATCGCGCTTCAAACACACTTTTGACGATTATAAACGACATTCTGGACTTTTCAAAAATTGAATCTGGAAAACTTGAAATTGTTCCCGCCGATTATAACCTTGAAACTTTAATGAGCGATTTGGAATCGATTGTTCGCGTGCGAATTTCTTCTAAATCTGTAAAACTTTTTATTGAAATTGAAAAAAATGTTCCGCGATTTTTGTTTGGGGACGATATTCGCATAAAACAGATTTTGCTGAATCTTGCCGGAAATGCAACAAAATTCACTGAAGATGGCGAAATCAGAATCAGCGTAAAAGCAAATGAAATAAAAGAAAATTATGCGCCGGGTGAAAAAATAAATTTAACTTTTTCTGTAAAAGATACCGGTCTTGGCATCAAACAGGAAGATTTAAAAAAGATTTTTAATTCGTTTGAACAGGTCGATATGCTTGTAAATCGCAAAAAAGAAGGAAGCGGGTTGGGCCTTGCGATTTCAAAACAGCTTGTAACTTTGATGAACGGAACTTTTGGTGTTGAAAGCGAATATGGCAAGGGAAGCAATTTTTATTTCACGATTCCGCAGACTGTTTCCGCGCAAAAAGAGCAGTCGGATGAAAAATTGTTTGATTTTATTGCCCCTGATGCAAAAGTTTTAGTCGTTGACGATAATGAAGTAAATCTTTTGGTTGCGCAAGGTTATTTGGCGCGTTATAAATGCCAGGTCGAAACTTGTTTTAACGGAAAAGAAGCTTTTGATTTTGTAAAAAGCGGAAAAAATTACGATATAATTTTTATGGATCACATGATGCCTGTAATGGACGGCGAAGAAGCGACAAATTTAATTCGCGAATATGAAAAATCTAGTCAAAAAAAGAATAGAATTGTAGCTTTAACGGCGAATGCGATTGACGGTGCCCGCGAAAAATTTTTGTCTTTAGGATTTGACGATTTTCTTTCAAAGCCGATGGTCGAAAAAGATTTGGAAAAAGTGATGAAAAATAATCTTCCAAAGGAAAAATGCGTAGTTCTTGAAAATAAAATTGAAAATGCTGAACAAAAGTTAAATCCAGAAACTCCTGAAGATTTTGGCGTAACTGATGAAATTTTAAAAATGTTTTACAATCAGATTCCTAAAAAAACTCAAATGATAAACGATTTTTACAAAAATGCAATTTCCGGCGATGATGATGCTTTGAAAAATTTTCAGATTGAAGTTCACGCGTTAAAAACTTCTTCTAGAATTTGTGGTTTCCCAGAATTGAGCGAAAAATCTTTACTGTTGGAAAAAGCCGCCGCAGAAAAAAATCGTAAATTAATAGAAGAAAATATACAAAATCTTTTTGAATTATACGAAAGCGCAAAAATCAGCCTGGAAAAAAAGTTAAATCTTTCAGAAAATGAAGAAAGCCCAGTTCAGTCTGATGAAAAGCCGGTTTCAAGAGAAGGAATGCACGATTTTGCGCAGAAAATGATAGATTTTTCACAAAATGGCGATTTAAATTCCGCAGAAAAAGAATTTAATTCATTCAAGAAAAAAAATATTCCCCAAGAATTTAAATCCTACATTGAAAATCTTGCAACTTATATAGAAGAAATTGATTTTGATAAAATCATAGAAATTTCAGAAAAAATTTGACAATAAAATCGTTCTGTTTTAAAATCAAAATAATAATATAACCCCTTGGGAGGCCATAATGGCAAAAGTAGAACTTAAAGGTATTGCAAAAGTTTACGACGGCGGTGTTCGTGCTGTAGACAATGCAAATATCACAATTGAAGACAAGGAATTCTGCGTATTCGTAGGTCCTTCTGGATGTGGTAAATCAACTACACTTCGTATGATTGCAGGTTTGGAAGAAATCTCTGAAGGAAAACTTTACATCGATGGTAAAGAAATGAATGATGTTCCTCCAAAAGACCGTGATATTGCGATGGTATTCCAGAACTACGCTCTTTATCCACATATGACAGTTTATGATAACATGGCATTTGGTCTTAAACTTCGTAAAGTTGATAAAGCAGAAATTGACCGAAAAGTTCGTGAAGCTGCAAAACAACTTGGTCTTGAGCCATACCTTGAAAGAAAACCAAAAGCTCTTTCTGGTGGACAGCGTCAGCGTGTTGCAGTAGGTCGTGCAATTGTTCGTGATCCAAAAGTATTCTTGTTTGATGAACCTTTGTCAAACCTTGATGCTAAACTTCGTGTAACAATGCGTGCCGAAATTGCAAATCTTCATAATACTCAGCAAAAAACAATGATTTATGTAACTCATGACCAGACTGAAGCCATGACTTTGGGTACAAAAATCGTTGTAATGAAAGACGGTCATGTACAGCAGATTGGTGCTCCATTGTATTTGTACAATAATCCAATCAACAAATTCGTTGCAGGATTTATCGGAACACCTCCAATGAACTTCTTAACGGTAAAAGTTCTTGAAAGAAACGGAAAAATCGTTTGTGATGAAGGTTCATTTGAAATCGCTCCAACAGCAGAACAATCTACATTCTTAAAAGAATATGTTGGAAAAGAAGTTTCATTTGGAATTCGCCCAGAAGATTTAGTTTATTCAGAAACTCCAACTGGAAAAGACAATATGCAGATGAAAATCATCAACAAAGAACCATTGGGAGCAGAAACTCATCTTTATTTAGTTTCTAACAAAGGTCAGTCGATGATTGCTAAAACAACTGCAAATGCTGAATTCCGCTTGGGAGATACAATCAATGTTGTTCCAAATATGGAAAAAGCAAAATACTTCTCTACAGAAGGCGATGAAAAAAATATTTGCGACAAAATTGAAGTTACCTGGTAATCTAGATTAATATTGTATAAAAGGCTGCTGGAAATTCTGGTGGCCTTTTTTTATTGACACGGATTTATTATTCTTATAATTTTTTATGGAGGTGTAATAAATACTTTGCCTAAAATAGCGTCAAAGTATTTATTTGCAAGTTTGCGTTGCAAACTTTTTAATCTACTGCATATTCTCATTTTATTGCGAATATGCGTAAAAAGTTAAATCGGAAATTGAAATTTCTTCATTAACTTTTTATGGAGGTTTTAATGAAAAAAACTTTGATTGGGATTTCTTGTGCGTTGATTTTGGCTTCTTCTGTTTCGGCACAGGTTATGGAAAATTCGGGAATTAGAAATACGGTTTGGACTGGAATGGGTCAGCCTTTGGATGGGGATTTTGTTTACCACGGATTTATAGACACTCTTCAGGCTCGCGTTGATATTGGAAAGTTCACTCTTGAAGGAATGGTAAACTGGGGCGCAATCGCAAATATGAAAGATGACGGTTCGCTGGACAATTTTACTTTTACTCACACAAATCGAAATGCTTTGGCTTATCATTACAACAGTTCAGCTGACAAAAACGGAAAAGTAAATCCTGTTGGAAATTTTAGTAATTTTTATAATGGAATGAAATCAGGCCAGGTTTTGACCGACAATTATTATGTGAATTTCTTGTGGCATCCTTTTACAAATTTTGATGTTGGCGTTGGTACAAAATTAAACTGGAAAGTTGGGGCCGCTCCGTCTTATGGCGCTTGGCTTTGGGAAGAAGATTCTCATATTCGTCAGGGGGGATTTAGCACTGTTTATGATGACAGGCATGGTTCTGCTGGGGAATACAAATTCGTTCCAGATGCACCGGGCTCTTCTGATGTTGTAGGTTTTGTTCCGTATGCGAATAAATATGCAAAAACTGCGATTGGTGCTCGTTATTATTTAAAAACTGATTCTTTCAATGTTCAGTTTGGAGCTGCAATTCCGAGTGGTGTAAATACAGATTCAATGTTCATTAATGCTGGTGCTCAGTTCGGATTTGAAAAATTTAATCTTGCTGTTGCATACGAAGGTTTGTTTCAACGGGATGGAAATTTTTATGCGGGCGCTTCTTTTGGTGTAAATCAGTTCTATTTTGATGTTTATTCTGCAATTGACGGAATTGACAACGAAGGTTCGGATATGGCATTCAGTTTGGGCGCTGCAATGACAATCAATATTGAAAAGGCTAGAGTTTTGCTCCGTCCGGAAGGAACTTTCAACTGGTTCCAGGAAGGAAATTACACTCCGGCGTGGTATGCAGGAATTACAGTCAGCTGGGGAATTCTTGAAAATCTCTATTTGAAAGGCTATTCTTCATTCGCTGTTGGTTCAAAAGATAAACGATGGGATGATTACGATGTAACAAAAGATTACAATGGCGGAACAATTTTTGACATTCGCCCGATTGTTGAATTTAAAGTTACAAAACAGCACTCACTTTCTGGTTATGTTGACTTAGAATGGAGAACTGCATTTGACGGAAAGGTTCGCGAATGTTGGTCAACTGGTGCTTATTGGACATATAATTTTGATATGGCAAAATCTTCTAAAAAATAAGTTTAAAATTTAATCGAAAATCAGATTATATTATTCTTTTTTAAATTTTTCTGTGTTATATTTACGGTATGGCACAGAAAAATTCTTTAGTTTTATATAAAAAACAACCCGCAATCATCTTATCTCAGGAAAACGAAAAATTTTTAATTCAGTTTTTAGTTTCTCCTGCAACCCCGACCGGAAAAAAGGCCGTTTACGGTGAACAAAAAGTTCGCGAAAAAGACATAATTTTATTGTCAGAAAATCCAGTTGAATCTTTAGAAC
>CAVHIX010000098.1:5577-7571 GCA_963636135.1 Anaerovoracaceae bacterium | reverse complement strand
AAATAGGTTTTGAAGATTTAGGTTTAGACGAACAGACTTTACAGGCAATCGAAAAAAAAGGATTCAAAATTCCTTCTCCTATTCAGGTTTTAGCAATTCCGCGACTTTTAAATGGGGACGCAAATATTATAGCCCGGGCAAGAACTGGAACTGGAAAAACTGCCGCATTCGGGCTTCCTTTAATTCAAAAATTACGCGAAAAAACTGGAAATGTCCGTGCTTTGGTTTTAGAGCCAACTCGAGAATTAGCAGTTCAAACTTGTACGGAACTTCAATCTTTTTCTGAAGATAAAACTCCTTCAACTTGCGTTTTATACGGGGGGGCATCTTACACAACTCAGATTCGCGATTTAAAACGAAAACCAGAAATCGTAGTCGGAACTCCAGGCCGAATTCAGGATCACATTGAAAAAGGCACTTTAGATTTAAGCAAAATCGAATATTTCATCCTCGATGAAGGCGATGAAATGCTCGACATGGGATTTATTGACGATATCGAAGCAATTTTTGAAAAATCTAATCCGCAAAGCAGAATTCTTTTGTTCAGTGCCACAATGCCGGAACCAATTTTAAAAATCGCAAGCAAATTTATGGGCGATTATGAAATCGTAGAAGAAGAAGGCATTATTGATGAACCGCTTTTAATTGAACAAAAATATTGGGTTCTTCGCGAAAGTGAAAAAACTGATGCTTTAGTCCGCTTAATCGATATGGCAGACGATTTTTATGGCCTTGTTTTCACACAAACAAAAAACGATGCCGACAATGTAACCCGCGCTTTAGACGAAAAAGGATTTCAAGTTGCAGCCCTTCACGGGGACATCGCGCAAAATCAGCGTGAAAAAGTTCTTTCCCGATTCAGAAGCAAAAAAACTCGCATTTTAGTTGCAACAGATGTAGCTGCCCGCGGAATTGATATTTCAGGCCTTAGCCATGTTGTAAATTATTCGCTTCCTTTTGACGGTGCCACTTATGTTCATAGAATTGGCCGAACAGGAAGAGCCGGTTCTCAGGGTAAAGCCGTAACTTTCGTCTGCCCAAACGAAACTCGAAAACTTTCATTTTTAATGCGAGCCGTAAAAAAAGCAAGCAAAGGCGAAATTACAGAAGAAAAAATTCCAACCGTAGAAGAAGTTCTTTCTAAAAAACGCGACCGAATTTTTAAACAATTAAAAGAAAACTTAGGCCTAAATGAAAACCCAAAACCAATTTCTCAAAAAACAGATTTGCCACCAGATTCAGAAGAAGAAAACGCTTTTTCAAATCTTGATGAATTTAAAACTTTAACAAATGTTACAGATTCAGAAGCCGAAGAAATCGTTTTTTCAGAACCAGCAATTGCCGAAGGAAAACAGATTTCAAGTCTCAAAAAAGCGTCAAAAGAATTCGTTTCAATGGCGCTGGAATTGTGCAAAAACGACAATGCCGAAGATGTTTTGGCTTCAGTTTTAAGCATTTTGTATTCTAAAGAATTGGATAAAAATCGTTACGGAAAAATCGGTTCTTCAAAAATTGCAAGCGGCGTTGGCGCAAACCAAACCAGAATTTTTGTTCAGCTTGGAAAACGCGACGGCTACAATCCGCGAGAAATTGCAAACTTTTTCAGTGATTTGCTTCACATCCCAGGCCGTCTTGTTGACAAAATCGATATGGCGCAAAATTTTACGCTTTTAAATCTTCCAAAAGATTGTGCAAAACGAGCGATTGAACTTTCAAAAAAGAATGCAAAAGTTCCGCATATGCATGTTGATGTAAAAAATTCTTTTGGCGAAAATGACGATTTTTCTCGTTCCCGCAGAAGTTCAAAACGAAAATTTTCAGATTTTGAAGAAAAAGGCTCTTCCAAAAAAGGACGAGATTTTAAAATGCGAAATTCAAAAAAATCTTCAAAACCAAATCTTCATTCTTCAACTGAACGACGCGGAAATGCAAGTTTATATAAAAAATCAAAACCAGAAAAATTCTAAAAATCTTCTTCGTGCTTGAGCGAATCT
>CAVHIX010000098.1:2633-5567 GCA_963636135.1 Anaerovoracaceae bacterium | reverse complement strand
CGAATCTAATTTTTTCAATTTAGTTTTATCAAGTTCGATAAAAAGATTTTTTTCATGGGTCGGAAGGACTAATCCTTTTGGCCCATTTTTTGCACGCCGCAAATATTTTACAAAAGTGTAATACAAATCAGCCTTACCGGAACTTCGGGCCTTTGAATGGTAAACCGCAAGATTTCCAGCATAAAGCAAAATTTCAAGCGGAACAGTTTTTCCAGGCCGATTTTTTATAAAAACATATCCCCCCGGAAAATCGCGAGTATGAAGCCACAAATCACTTCCGCGAACATGGTGGCGCAAAAGTTCATCATTTTCATTTGCATCACGCCCAACCAAAATAAACCAACCGTCAATCATGTAGTCAAGGCCAGGATGAGATTTTTTAATCTGCTGTTTTGGTTTTGAATCCCGGCGCAAAAGTTGCTCAATTCTGATTGGATTTTGTTCATTTAAAATTTCCTGATAAAGCGAATCAAGTTTTTTAATCTGATTTTTGGAAATTTCTATATCATGCAAAACTTCTTCATAACCGGATTTTGCCTTTTTGTATTTGTCATAATAAATTTTTGCATTTTCATAGGCGGATTTTTGCGGATCGACCATAATTTGAATTTCTTTTTGAGTTTCAAAATCGGTACAATTTAAAAAATTTGAAGTAGGCGAAATTAAATGCCCAAAAGCCTGAATCAAATCCCCCTGGTGCTTATATTTTTGAGCATTTTTAAAATCTGACAGTTTTTCTTCAAGTTTTTCCTGGGCCAAAACCATTTTTGACTTTGTCGAAACATACCATTTTTCAGCCTGAACTAAAAGTGCCATTCTCGAAAGCGCCTGCGATTTTTCACTGTACCAGATTTCAACTTTTTCATTGAAGGAAAGCGTTTTTTTATAATCTGATTTTTGATCGTATTCCGCCTGAATTTCGCTAAAAGTACGAATTGGCCAAACTTTTTCCGGAGCGCTTAATTCTGGAAGAATAAATTTTCCGCCGGTAACTTCATTTTTTTGCGGCCGACGAAACATTGAATCGAGAATATTGTCGTTTTTATCGCATAAAATTACATTTGCAGCATTACTCCACAATCTTGCGTACAAAAAAAATTCTTCGCCGTCGTGTGAAAGACAAAATTTTACAATCCTTGATTTTTCAATCTGAAAAACTTCGTTTATTCTTGCCCCTTTAATTTTGGATTTTAAAAATTCCATAAATCGCAAAGGCTTATCATTTTTTACGATTTTTTTTCGCGTTTCATTAATTCTAACCGAAGATTGCGATGTACAGATTAAAACTGTTTTTGCACTCTGAATTTTATAAGTGTAAAGACAAATCGTGTCGAATCCCGGCTGAATAATGTCCTGAATAAAAGAACCATTTAAATCTAATTCCTGTAAAATTAAATCAATTTCGTTGCAATTTAACGACATAAATTATAATCCGGTTCCTTCATCAATATTCATCATAATATTTAAACACTGAACGGCAGCCCCACTCGCACCTTTTCCAAGATTGTCAAATCGACTTGTAAGCATAATTCGTTCATCGTTTCCGTAAACAAAAATCTGCATATTATTCGTGTTTTGCATCGTGTTCGCCGCAATGTAAGGATCCGCCAAAACGCCTTCCCCCATAAAAGGCGCAACCTGAACAAATCTTGAGTCTTTATAATGATTTTGCATAATTTCGCAAACTTGCTGAGCAGTAACTTTTTTTGGCAAAAGTCGCGTGTGAAGTCCAATTGTAACCGACATTCCGCGGTAATAATCGCAAATGTACGGATTAAAAATCGGTTCAAAATCAAGGCCAACGATTTTTTTCATTTCCGGCAAATGTTTATGGCTCTGTGTCAACGCATAAAGACGAGGCGAAGAAAGTTCTTCATTGCGATTTTCACTTTCATATTGAGCGATTGCCTTTTTTCCACCCCCAGAATAACCGCTAACTGCATGAATTACAACCGGATAATCTTTTGGCATAATTCCAGAAGCGACTAAAGGGTAACCCAAAGAAATAAATCCGCTTGCATAACAGCCCGGAACTGCAACCCGCGAAGAATTTTTAATTTTATTTCGAAAATCGCTTGATAATTCCGGAAAACCATACGCCCATTCAGGATTTGTTCTGTGCGCCGTTGAAGCGTCAATTATTCTCGTATTCGGATTTGTACACAATTTTACAGATTCGATTGCGGCACTATCCGGCAAACACAAAAAAGTAAAATCTGAAGAATTAATCATTTTTGCCTTTTCAACGGGATCTTTTCGTTTTTCATCGTCAATTTCAAGAAGTTCAATATCTTTTCTGTTTTTAAAACGCTCAACAATTTTTAAACCTGTTGTGCCTTCTTTTCCGTCTATAAAAATTTTATACATTTTGTCCTCCAAAATTATTTTATTTCCTGCAGAATGTAATCGCTCAAAAAATTTCCGATTAATCTTTTCCACATTATTTTAAATCCAAAAATAAACCTAAAACCGGAAACTAAATGTTTTTCATTTTCCGGATAATTTTCAGTTCGTGAAAGCAAAAAATTGTATCCCACGCCAATGTCAAGCATAAAAAAACGCGAAATATATTGCTTCCACCCGATTGTAGGAATTATTCCCAAGCCAACATCGTTGTAAGTCCCGGAAAAAGTATTCGACCCGGCATAAATTATAAAATCCGTACCGAATCCAACGCCAAAATACAAAAATTCCAGCCCCTTGCAAAACGGATAAGTCAAAAGCCAAAGCGAAAAATTATAAACAATCGGAACATTTGAATCTGTAGAACCAATCGGCTGAGTTTGAAGCGAAAAATTCGTTTTTCCAGACAAAAATCGATTTATTTTCTGCTCAAAATTGATTTTAAAACCAAAAACCTGCGACTGAAAATTCGCAATCATATAATCAAAACTGATTGAAAAAATATTATTCAATCCGTGATCAATCAACGAA
>CAVHIX010000098.1:0-2623 GCA_963636135.1 Anaerovoracaceae bacterium | reverse complement strand
ATTTTCGGGTGTTCTACTTTTACTTCGTTTAACTTTTCTTCATCAGTTTTTTTAATTTTTTTTTCTTTTTGTTCAAAATTTATAAAAACTTTTTCTTCTGGGTCTTCTTCCGTTTTATTAATTTTTCTTGATTTTACGATTTTTTGAGCCTCTGTCAATTCTTTTTTCGAATCTTCGCAAAACGCAGAAAAAAAGAAAAAAGGCATAAAAATCAAAACAAGAAACTTTCTCATATTGTGATTATATAATAAATCGTTAAAATATAGAATAAATTTTTATTTTTTTGTTAAATAGAGCAAGAGAAAATTATGATTAAAACGAATTATCACACACACACTTCATTTTGCGACGGTGCAGACCAAATTGAAAGTCTGATTCAAGAAGCGATTAAAAAAGATTTTAAAATTTTGGGCCTTTCAAGCCATTCGATGTATCCTTTTGCGTCAACCTGGCATATTCCGCCGAACGATTACGAAAATTATGAAAAAGCTGCAAAAGATTTGGCAAAAAAATACGAAAACCAGATTCAAATTCTTTTTGGTTTTGAAGCAGATTTTGTGCCCCCATTTTCGTGGCCAGATTTTAAAATTTACAAAAGATTTTCGCCGGATTTTTTAATCGGTTCAGTTCATTACATTTTTACCCCAAAAGGCCGACTTTGCGTTGACTATTCCGCGGAAAAATTAAAACAAAAAATTGACGAACTTTTTAACGGAAACACAAAAAAACTAACGCAAGAATATTTTTTCCAGGAACGCGAAATGATTAAAAATTGCAATTTTACAATTTTAGGTCACGCCGATTTAATCCGTAAAAATAATGCAAAATTAAATCTTTTTAACGAAAACGATTCGTGGTACAGAAATGAAATTAAAGCAACCGCAAAACTTCTTTCAAAATCGAATGCAATTGTAGAAATTAACACTGGCGGAATGGCCCGAAAAACAATCGATTGCCCCTACCCCTCAAAAGAATTTCTTTCGCTTTTGTGCCAGTACAAAGTGCCTGTTACATTTTCAAGCGACTGCCACCAAAAAGAATTACTCGATTTTGAAATGGAAAGGGCAATAAAAGAAGCTAAAACTGCGGGTTACACAGAATTAGCTTATATTGAAAAAGGAAATAATATTAAATTCCAAAAAATTTAAAAGATTAATGATGGAACAAGCGGATTCCTGTGAATGCCATTGTCATTCCGTAAGAATCTGCAGTTTCAATAACCTGATCATCACGAACAGATCCACCAGGTTCAGCAATAACTGTAACCCCAGATTTTCTAGCTCGTTCAATATTATCGCCAAATGGGAAGAACGCATCCGAACCGATAGCAACATTTGTATTTTTTGAAAGCCATTCTTTCTTTTCTTCTTTTGTGAAAACTTCAGGTTTTACTTTGAAAACTTTTTGCCATTTTCCTTCAGCTAAAACATCTTCGTATTCATCGCCAATATAAACATCGATTGTATTATCGCGATCAGCTCGTTTTATTCCGTCTACAAACTGCAATCCCAAAACTTTTGGACTTTGTCTAAGCCACCAGTTATCAGCTTTTTGCCCTGCAAGTCGTGTACAATGAACTCGGCTCTGCTGACCTGCCCCAATTCCGATTGCCTGACCATCTTTTACATAACAAACTGAATTTGACTGAGTATATTTTAAAACAATCAGCGAAATTACAAGATTCATTTTATCTTCTTCGCTCAAGTTTTTATTTTTTGTTACAACATTTGAAAGACAGTTTTTATCGATTTTTAAGAAGTTGTGCCCCTGTTCAAAAGTTACACCGAAAACCTGTTTTTTTTCTAATTCTTCCGGAACATAATTCGGATCAATCTGAATAACGCAGTAATTTCCCTTCTTTTTGGCTTTTAAAATTTCTAATGCTTTTGGAGAATAACTTGGAGCAATAATTCCATCCGAAACTTCTTTTTTAATCAAAAGAGCAGTGGCTTCATCACATTCATCAGAAAGCGCAATAAAATCGCCAAAACTTGACATTCGATCAGCCCCTCGAGCACGAGCATAAGCCGATGCCATAGGAGTCAATTCCACATCATCTGTAAAATATATTTTTTTCAAAATTTCAGAAAGAGGTTTTCCAACAGCAGCACCAGCCGGACTTACATGTTTAAAAGAAGTTGCAGCCGGTAAAGAAGTTGCTTCTTTTAATTCTTTTACAAGCTGATATCCGTTAAAGGCATCCAAAAGATTGATAAAACCAGGTTTACCGTTTAAAACTGTGATTGGTAAATCTTTGCCGTTTTCCATAAAAACCCGCGCAGGTTTTTGGTTAGGGTTACATCCGTATTTTAACTGTAATTCGTTCATAAAAAAATAATACTGAATTTAGCCCCTTTTTGCAAGATTCCAAAATTCGTCCATTTCTTTTAAATGCTCATAATCCATGGGAATATTATTTTCTTTCATTTTTGTTTCAACAAAATCAAAACGATTTTTAAACTTTTTATTCGTTCGCGAAACTGCAATTTCCGGATTTACGCCCAAATGTCGCGCATAATTTACAACAGAAAATAACAAATCGCCAATTTCTTCTTCAACATGATTTTGAGAATCGTCTAATTTTTTTGTAGAATATTTTGTAAACGGCTCAACAGTCTGATTC
>CAVHIX010000097.1:0-7640 GCA_963636135.1 Anaerovoracaceae bacterium | reverse complement strand
GCCCAATATTTTACAACCTTAAAATGTTCATCATTTAACATTTTTTCATTCCAGTCTTTAGGAGTCTGCCCTGCATTGAATAAAAATCTTGCAGGATGAATTAGAGTTGATATTTTAGCTAATTTTTTTGCATTTTCTATGAAAAGATAATAAATCGATTCTGCCCCCCTCCCATTATCATTTTTTACATCCTGATACGGCGGATTTCCTACTATTGCGTCAAATGTCATATTTTCACTTCCTTGTCTGTTCCAGAAATTTGGGCTTGTTACTTTTTTGGTAAACTGTTCGCTCTTGTTTTTCAGCTGGTTTACTAAATCTTCAAAATAATGGGCGTTTACTTTGGCACCGCTAAATCCTGCAAGGGTACGGCGGCTTATGCTTTTTGCCATTGGCGTTTTGCACAGTACAAAAATGTTTTCTGCCAGCACTTTGTTCCACAGGTCTTTTTGCATTTCACGCGTAGGCTTTTGGCCCAGTTCCAACTTTTCGCGGGCCTTGTAAACCGAATAGGCTTCATAAAGGGCGTAAAGTCCGCTCTTGGAATTTATTTCCAAAATCTTTGTATTCTTTTTGTAAACGTTTTTAGTAACATCCTTTTGTTCAACATAAACAGGCTCTGTAACAGGGGCTTCGTATTTTTCGTCATAAAACCGCCAGCCGCCAAGACAGTCAGTCAAGTGCATATTTACAACCCGCCAGGGAGTCAAAACGGTTTCTTTATCAGGATTACGGAAAGAATTAAAAATGGTACTTATGCGTTCAATTCGTTCTTCTATGCTAAGATTGTCCGCCGCTTTTGCCATTTCGCGGATTCTTTTGCCTGCCGCGTGAAAAACATCCGGGTCGTAATACTTTTTAAAAAGATTGAACTTTTCTTTTGTAACGCCTTCAGGCATAAACTCTTTCCAGGAAATGTCGTCTATAAGGCTTGTAAAATTATCTATGGTAAGTTCTGCCTCGTTGTCGCTGCCATCAATATTTTTATTCAGCTCTGCACCGTAAATTAAAAGTGGCATACGAATGGAAATTCCCCGCAAAATGGAAACGGCTGCATCGCGGTTCTTTTTTGCTTCGGCAAGTTTTGCCTTAAGGAGTTCTTCTTCCGGGCTAAGCTCTCGCCTTTCTTTTTGTTTTTTATGATTATTTAATTGTTCAAATTCTTCTTCGGTAAAGCCTAAAGAATTAATGTCTATGTCGCCGGTTTTTGCCATTGCCTTTGTAGTGCCGATTATTTTTTTAAGGTCTTCAAAGGCTTTAAGTTCCACTTCGTCAAGTTTTAAAAGGTCGTTAGAGTAAAGATAGCCGTCTTCAAATCCATTTTTTACAACACGCTCAACATAAACTTTTTTAAGCTGTTCAAGCATTTTTGGCGTGTCGTATTCTATCATCTTAGAGCCTTCAAATCCGATAATCGGGCAGAAGTTTATAAACTCGCCTAAAATCTTTCGGTCGTTTCCGCTGGTTTCTCCTGCTTTGTGCGAAATTTTGGCTGTTTCTGCAATTACTTTTAAAGTTCTATCTGGAGCAAAATCAAAAACAAAACATTCTTCCTTTTGTTTTCCGCCGATTATTGCCGGAGTCTGCACTCGGAAAATTGTCTGCATATATGTACTTGCTGCAGTGAAATAAGTTCCAGAAAGCATAAAACAGGCTGTCCACGGCTTTACGCTTACACCAGTAGTAAGGCGACCACAACTCAAAGTAATTGTATAAGTTTCTTCCGGATGAGGCCCCATTGCCTTTTCTACAGCTTTTAAAGCGTCGCTTGAATCCACTTCCTCGTCGCCATCACCCGCAACATTTACAATTTCAAACTGACTGAAAACCGGATGCTGCTGCAAAAGACGACTCAAAGCCCTCGCCTCTTTTACTCCCGGAATCATCCAAAGTGAATGGCGGAAATTTTCGCGGTATTCTTTTGTAGAAAAAGGATAATTTGAATCTTTATCCTCTTTTGTAAGAAGATTTAAAAACTGATTTACATTGCTTTCGTGAAAAAAAGTGCCGTCCTCGTCTACCCTAAAAAATTCCCTAAAGTTAAATGCAATATCCGCGTCGGCATAATCGGGATAAAGTTTTCCAAGATTGTAAGTAAAAATATTTAATCGCGGAAGGCAGGCGTAAGGATTCGGATCGCCCTGGTGTAAAAGTTCCCAATCAGCTTTTGCCTTTTGTTCCATTACATAATCCCAGGTGTAAATTTCCTCTTCCTTAAAATCTTCCATCAAATTAAAAGGCGTTCCCGAAAGATGAAGAACTTTTGTGTCTTTTTTGCGACAAAGAGAAATTACATTTTTTCCAAGTTCAGTTTGAGTTCCTTCGTGGGCTTCGTCAATGATTATAAAATCCCAGTTGATATTAAAAATTTCTTCGTTCTTGTCAAACTTTCCGCCAACAATTTCTGAACCGCGCATATCCTGAATGGAAGCAAAATAAATAAAGTGAAAGTCCTTCATTCCGTTTTTGCTTGCAGATTTTAATTTTTCGTAAAAGGATTTTTCTTCGCTTAAAGAGCCGCCGTTTTTTTTGGAACAATATTCAAAATCGTTCCTGTCATAAAAAATCTTTTGATAGTCTTCAAACCAGCCTTTATCAACAACCGGGCGATGGGTCAAAATAAGGGTGCGGTTAAAATTCATTTCT
This sequence comes from Anaerovoracaceae bacterium, assembly GCA_963636135.1. GTDB lineage: Bacteria > Spirochaetota > Spirochaetia > Treponematales > Treponemataceae > Treponema_D. Next base: position 4,994 of record CAVHIX010000097.1, on the reverse strand, counting down.
TTGATAACTTGCAGGGCAGTCAAAGTTTTTCCAAAACGCATTTTTGCATTCCAGAGCATTTGTCCGCTTGAAGATTTTTTTGTAAACTGCTTAATTGTTCTGTCGATAGCATCCTGCTGTTCCGGTCGGAAAATTACAGGGCTTTGATCTTTTGTGATTTCGCTTGCATTTAAAGAAGTCCTACCCTCTTTTGCCGCCGCAATTGATTTTTTTACAGTTTCTAAATCAGTATAAAACCATTCGTTTGCCTTGTGTCCGTCTTTGTCAGTTTCAAAAAACTTCTGTTTTATGCCAGAGCGTTTTAAAATATTGTGGATTTCATGGTCTTGAAAAACTTTTAAATCTTTTTTGTCCTGATATGCCGTAATTTCTGTATATAAAAGTTCAAAAGAAACGCCCGCAGTTTGTGTCTGGTGGCGAATTCTTTCTTTTGCAGCATCATTTAAAATTTTACAATTCGGCTGCAAGGCAAAATACTGAAGCCCAGCATCCGGGCAGGACGCCTCGCCTATTTTTAAAACGCCTTCGTGGGCAGAATCATTTATTCTGTAAACATAAATTAATTTTGGTTCAAAAGCCTGTTTAAAAGTTGCCATAAGCGTCCTCCTTGTTTAAGCATCTATTATTTTTTTCCAAAAACATCCACATACCTGACCGTTTTATTTTCATTCCAGTCCATTATTTTACAGTATAAACCATTATGTTTGAGTCTATTACCTTTTTTGCAGCCTTCACATTCGCAAGTTTCGCCTTCTGTAAACATTTCTTCAAATAAAAAACATGTATCAGCTTCTTTCTTTTCGCTTTTGCAACTTTCCGGCACTACAAATTTTAGCCCGTCCATCTGCCATACATTCCAAGAAATTATTTTTGCAAATTCAATTAAATGTTTTGTTTCAAGTGGCTTTTTAAAAACATATTCAAAATATTCTTTCACGCTAAAAAGCAGATTTTCGCGGGCAATTAAAAGGTTATCCCCCTGCCATTCAAAAGCATAACTACTCTGCACTGCCGTATATGCCCACTTAAGCCATTCTTCTTCGCCCTTGGTGTTTTCTGTTACTACCCGAAGTTTTCTATCTAAAAATCCGGCACGATCAGGCACTTCAATATAATTTCCGCTTACAGTGTCATAGCGGCTTGTAACATATGGCCCTTCTCCGCAGGTGATTTCCAGGCGATTTCCTTCAACATAATCTTTCCAGCGTCTTTCGTCTTTATCTGGAAAAACTATTTTTTCGTGATTAGTAATCCACGTTCTTTCCGCTTCTTTTTCCGTGTTAAAAACATTTTCCTTTCCAAACCAGTCATTATCAACAAGATTATTCTGAGCATTGCAAACCCACGAAGGAGTAAAAACTTCTGCTTTGTCGCGAATTCTCTGCTGCTGCTCCTGTTTGTTTTTTTCTATACGCGGTTTTATGACATTTCCGTTATTAGAAGTGATTAAATCTATCGTAATCTGTTGATTTTTTTCATATTGAGGACCGTATTTTTTGTAATTATCCGTACACCAAAGAATATTTTTATCTGTAGTGCGGTCTTTTAAAAGAAGTTCAAGAATTTCTTTGTCTATTTTGAGGAGCGTATTTTCTTTTATATCAATGCAATTTTTTTCTTTCATATTTTTTCTATAGATGCTGAAACAAGTTCAGCATGACATTACTTTTTAATTCTGTATGCCTTTCTCTTAATCCCCCCTGCCATATAAAAATTCCAAAAAGGCATAAAAAAACACCCCAAAAAATTGAGGTGCATTAATCTTAAAGATTAAAACTAGTTAGCACTTTCAGCAACTGGCTTTGGAACATGAACTTTTTTTGTAAGAAAGTCACTGCGGAGACAACGAGTACAAACAGTCAATGTCATTGCTCTTCCATCGATGTCTGTTCTAATTTTTACAAGATTTGGTCTCCAAGTTCTTTTTGTATGGTTGTAAGATTTAGAAACTTTGTTACCGTGCTGAACACCTTTACAACAAATATCACAACTTCTAGACATATTTATACCTACCTTAATAATTTTCAATAATAAGTTTTAACATGATATTAAATTTTTTACTTATTGTCAATAATCTTAAAAAACATTTAAAATCTTATTTCCCCATATTTTCCAGTTCGATAATCTGGTCGCGGATGGCGGCGGCTTGTTCGTATTCCAATCGTTCGGCACATTCTGACATTTCATTTTTTAAGGCGTCAATCAATTTTTTGCGTTGTTTTTTGTCAAAGAGATTTACAGATTTTTTCAGCGTTTCAAGATTCATTTTTGCATTTTCTTCGGCGTCTTCTTTTTGATGCTCAAGAATATCTTGAATTTGTTTTTTTACGGTTTGCGGCGTAATTCCGTGTTCCTTGTTATACGCTTCCTGAATGCTTCGGCGGTGGCGAGTTTCTTCAATTGCTTCTTTCATTGCATCACTCATTCTGTCGGCGTACATTACAACTTTTCCTTCAGCGTTTCGGGCGGCGCGTCCTATAATCTGAATCAGCGAAGTTGTCGAACGCAAAAATCCGATTTTATCAGCGTCCAAAAGTGCAATAAACGAAACTTCCGGCAAATCGATTCCTTCACGCAAAAGATTAATTCCAATTAAAACATCAATTTCGCCAGTTCGAAGGGATTTTAAAATCTCAACGCGCTCAAAAGTGTCAATTTCCGAATGAATGTATTTTACTTTTAAATTCAAATCCAAAAGATAATCGGTTAAATCTTCTGCCATTTTTTTTGTAAGCGTCAAAACAAGGCTTCTCTCATTTTTTGCAATTCGTTCTTTAATTTCGCGGTAAATGTCTTCCATTTGACCTTCGGTCGGGCGAACTTCAACAATCGGATCTAAAAGGCCCGTCGGACGAATCAACTGCTCTACAACCTGCGAACTCTGGCGAACTTCTTCTTTTCGAGGGGTCGCGGTAACATAAATCACCTGATTTAACATTTTTGAAAACTCATCAAATTTTAACGGACGATTGTCAAGGGCACTCGGCAGGCGAAAACCAAAATCCACAAGATTCTGCTTACGGCTTCGGTCGCCTTCATACATTGCACCAATCTGCGGAACTGTAACATGCGCTTCGTCAATCATACACAAAAAATCAGACGGAAAATAATGCAAAAGCGTTGCTGGCGGCTCCCCACTTTTTCGGTTTGCAATCGGGGCAGAATAATTTTCAATTCCGGAACAATAACCCATTTCTTTCATCATTTCAATGTCGTAAGTTACGCGCGTTTTTAATCGTTCGGCTTCCAAAATCTTTTTTTGCGAATTTAAGACTTCAAGGCGCTCGTCTAATTCTTTTTGAATCCGTTCAGTTGCAAGATTCAATTCTTCTTCCGGGACAACGAAATTTTTTGCAGGATAAATCACCGTTTCGTCTAATTCTTCTGTAATTTTGCCGGAAATGACATTAAATCTTTTTATTTTTGAAACTTCATCCCAATCAAGTTCGATTCTGTACGCTTCATCAAATTCCATGTACGGCGGGAAAATTTCAATTATATCACCACGAAGCCTAAAAGTTCCGCGTTCCAAAACCATATCATTTCGCGAATACTGAATCTGCGTAAGGCTCAAAGCAAGACGGTGCGTGTCAAGCGTAGTGCCCTTTTCAATGTGAAGTCGCATACTTTTATAAAGTTCAGGCATTCCAAGTCCGTAAATACACGAAACCGTTGCAATTACAATAACATCGCGCCGTTCCATAAGACTATAAGTTGCCCGCATTTTTAAAATATCAATTTCTTTGTTGATTGCGGCGTCTTTTTCAATGTAAAGGTCACGGGCTGGCACATACGCTTCTGGCTGATAATAATCGTAATACGAAACAAAATATTCCACCGCGTTATTCGGAAAAAACGATTTAAACTCGCGGTAAAGTTGCGCCGAAAGAGTTTTATTGTGACTTATAATTAAAGTCGGCCGCTGAACTTTTTCAATTATTTTTGCCATTGTAAAAGTTTTTCCGCTTCCGGTTACGCCTTTTAAAGTCTGAAATTTGTCCCCGCGTAAAAATCCTTCGCTTAATTTTTCAATTGCCTGCCCCTGGTCCCCGCTCGGTTCAAAAGGAGAAGAAACTACGAATTTTCTCATTTTACGCCACCTTTTTTATAAAATCTAAAATCTGATTTTCAGTTAAAACGCCCATTTTTACAAGATGATTTTTGATTAATCCTTGAAAATCTAAATCCTCACTAAAATCATTTAGGCCCAACATTTTTTTTATGGCATACCGAATGCAAAAAGGCCCCCGATATTCCAAAATTCCCATATTTACGGAAGTGCAATAATCTTTTTCAACCTCAAGCCAAGAAGCGCCGCACAAAAGCGACAAAACCGCGCCCACAACGCCAGTTCGATCCGTTCCGATTGCACAATGAAGAAGAAAATTTTCTTCATTTTTATTTACAAATTCCACGATTTTTTTAATTCCGTTCGCAAAAACAGGCGAATCCGCATTTTCGTAGCAGACAGAATAATTGCAATCCGTCATATAAAGGATTTTTTGATTTTCCACGATTTTTTTATAAAATTCCGGCATTTTGTAAGTCGGATTTTGAAGCGTAACATCCGAAAGATTTATATCATTTTGAATTTTATATTTTTCGCACAACGCCCACAAACTTTCCATTCGGGCCAAACTCGTATCCGAAATATTTTTTTTGTCATCTTTAATCGGGTGAAAAGAACGAAAAATCTTTTTTGTACCCGGTAACTGTCTAAAATTCGAAATAGATTTTTTTCCTTCTTCAGTTTGCAAATTAAAATCTTTTAAAGTTTTTGCAAATTTTGCATTTTTTAATAAAAACGAAATTTCTTCTTCATTTTGAAAAGGGTAAATTAAAACCAAAAATCGTTTTTCGCCCTGAGTTTCGTTAAATTTCTGATAAATATAGCCGTCCGGAACAAAAAAAGGGGGCTCTGTCATTTTTCCATCGATTTTAAAATTGTAACTTGGCTGCCCGCACTGATTTGTACAAAAAACTTCATCAAATTG
>CAVHIX010000096.1:3815-7705 GCA_963636135.1 Anaerovoracaceae bacterium | reverse complement strand
CAACTGGCGTTTAATGCGATTAAAAAAACTGTCGTTGTAAATTCTAAAATTCTTATTGAAACGAATGTTCAGCTAAATTTTTTAAATATAATTATTGATTTTTCCGGGGAAAATATTGAATACGATTATTTGGACAGCATTATAAATCTGGATTTTATTGATTCAAAAGGAAAATATTTAAAAAATGAAAAATATCGAAAACTTTTGGAAAAATGGGGCGGTTTGTGTTTTTCGATAAAATATCTGGTGTCTTCGATTGGCGGAACGATTGATGTTGTGCCTTTTAAAAGCCGATTAAAAACTGTTGCAAAGATTCCGATTACTCTTTGTGATTCTCAAAATGTAAAAGATTATTCATTCATTGAAATAAACGAAAATGCTCTAAAACCAAAATATCCGGAAACAATTTTTGTAATTAATGAAAATCATAGCGAACGACTAGAACTTTTTACATATTTAAAACCGTTTTACAGAGTTTTTACATTTAATTCTTTTGTGGAAGTTTATGGAATTTTGGAAAATAAAATTCCGGAATTTATAATTTGTTCAGAAAAAGTGCAGGAACTTTACGCTTCGGATTTTTTAAAAAAGATTAAAAGTGAAAAAAATTGGGCGTCAATTCCTGTGATTGTAATTTCTTCGACAAAATCTGAATCTTTTGAAAAAAGCAATTTGGAAGCGGGCGCTCTCGATGTTTTAAGTTTGCCGTACAGTCAGGAAAATCTTCTTTTTAAAATAAATTCGATTTTGGAATCTCGGCGAATGCTTTTACAGAATTTTATGAATAAACTTTCAAAAGTTGTACAAAAAGCTGAAAGTCAAAACGAATTTTTAGGCGGAGAATTAAAGCCAAAAGTTCGGGTTGTAGAAAAAGTTAAAAAAGAAGAAAAAAAATCGCTCCCGGAAGAAAATAATATTTCTGTTCTTTCGGCAAAATTTGACAGTGCAAATCTTACAAAAACTGAAGCGAAAATTGCAACTTTAATGGCGCAGGGCAAATCCGATAAAGAAATTTCAAGCGAATTGCAAATTTCTGTGGGAACGGTTGCGGTTCATAATAAAAAAATATTCAAAAAATTAAATATTCACAGCAGAAAGGAACTTTTATAATCATTTAATTTTTGTTATTCTGAAAATCTAAAAAATCGAGGTAAATATGTCGGGAAATTCTTTTGGGAAAATTTTTAAAATTACAACTTTTGGTGAAAGTCACGGGGAAGCGTTGGGCGTTGTAGTTGACGGCGTTCCTGCGGGATTAGAAATTTCTCAAGAAAAAATTCAGATTGCGCTTGATAAAAGACGGCCTGGTGCGAATGTGAACGGCATAAAATCTGCGAGCGTAACTTCTAGAAATGAAGCGGATAAGGCGCAAATTCTTTCCGGGGTTTTTGAAGGCAAGGCAGAAGGAACTCCGATTTCGATTGTAATTTTTAATCAAAATCAGCATTCTGGCGATTACGGAAATCTTGCAACAACTTTTAGGCCTGGACACGCGGATTTTACTTATCAGCAAAAGTACGGATTTAGAGATTATCGTGGGGGCGGTCGTTCTAGCGGGCGCGAAACTTGTGCGAGAGTTGCTGCTGGTTCTATTGCAAGTCAGTTTTTGGAAACGAAAAATATAAAAGTTACGGCATACACTTTAAAAGCGGCTGGCATAAAAGCTCAAAAAATCGATTTTTCACAGATTGAACAAAATTCTCTTCGTGCTCCGGATAATGACGCTGCAAAAAAAATGGAAGAGCAAATTGAAATCTTACGAAAAAATGGTGATAGTGCCGGCGGAATCGTTGAATGTGTAATTGACGGCGTTCCTTCGGGGCTTGGAGAGCCGGTTTTTGATAAACTTGATGCGGTTTTGGCTCAGGCAATGCTCAGTATTGGCGCGGTAAAAGGCATTGAGTTTGGAAAGGGATTTGAAAGTTCAGATTTAACCGGAAGTCAGAATAATGATAAAATGTTCGTAAAAGATGGAAAAGTTGAATTTGAAACGAACAACGCTGGCGGAATTTTAGGCGGAATTTCAAACGGAAACAGAATAATTTTTAGAGTCGCTGTAAAACCGGTTCCGAGCATTTTTATGGAACAAAAAACAGTTTGCCAGGGCCCAAACGGATTTGAAAATACAACTCTTCAGATTAAGGGGCGGCACGATGTTTGTCTTTGCCCGCGAATCGTTCCGGTTGTAGAAGCAATGGCAAATCTTGTAATTGCGGATATGATTTTGCTTCAAATGAGGAATGTATGAAATTCTTGAAAGATAAAAAATTTTCTACAAAAGTCGGATTTTATTTTGTCGGCGTAATTTTTGCGTGTTTTTGTGTTACAGTTGGTGTTCGCGCTTTTCAAATTAAAAAAAATAATCAGATTGTGCCTTTAACGCAGAAAGAAAGTCAGAATCTTGAAAAAATTAAAAAAGAATTGTACCCGGAACAGTTTGAAATTTTAAAAAATCTTCCGTACAAAACGAATGAAGTAAAATTGGATGTAAAAGCTGAATCTGCGATTTTGGTAAATGTTTCAAATGGAAATGTCGTTTATCAAAAAAATGCGGATCAGATTATTCCTCCGGCGTCGATGACAAAAATTGCCGTGATGTATGTTGTTGGAAAACGCCTCGAAGAAAAAAATATTTCGCTCGATGAAACAGTTCCGATTTCAAAAAATTGCTGGGCGTGCAATATGCCCCCTCATTCGTCTTTGATGTTTCTGGGGAAAAATCAGATTGTAACGCTCCGGGAACTTTTAACGGGCCTTTCAGTTTGTTCCGGGAACGATGCAAGTTTCGCGATTGCAGAATATTTGTACGGTTCAATGGAATCGTTTGTTGTTCAGATGAATTATGAAATGCAAAATCTTGGGCTTGAAAAAACGAAATTTGTTGAAACTTCAGGTTATAGCGAAGCAAATCAGACGACTGCCCGGGAAATGGCAAAACTTTGTACCGAATATATTAGAAGATTTCCGAAATTTGTAAAAGAATTTCATTCAGTTTTGGATTTTACTTACCCAAAAGAAAAAAATCTTGCTCCTCAGGACAGAAATAAAAGTCGCGTTCAGGATTTTTCAAATGGAATCCCGGAAAGTATTACGATGCCGATTACGCAAAAAAATACAAATCCGCTTTTAGGAAAATTAGACGGCTGCGACGGATTAAAAACCGGTTATATTGAAGAAAGTGGTTATAACCTTGCGCTAACGGTTGTTCGAAACGGAATGAGATTTTTAAGCGTTACGATGAAGGGCCCGGGAACAAATGTTCAGGAAGGACAGGCAGGTCGCGTTCACGATGGAAATGAGATTATGGAATGGGCGTTTAAAACTTTTACAGAATATAAAAATCCGTATGTTTTAAGAAATTATTCGATTCCGCTGGTGAAGGCAAAAGAAACTCGCGTGCTTTTAACTCCGGCATTTAGTCCAAAATCGCTTTTAGTTCCGTCTTATATGTTAAAAGAAAGTAGCGATCCGCTTGCTGAAGTGAAAACTGATGTTGAATTTCCGACTTATATTTCTGGGGAAACAAAGGCCGGTACAATTTATGGAAAAATCGTTTATTCTGTGAAAGGCGTGGTTTTGCAGGAAATTCCTTTAATGTGTGACAGAAATATTCAAAAAGCGAACATTTTTATTCGGCTTGCAGATTCTGTGGCGCAATTCGTTTTAATGCTGTAAATATTTTACCGGAACAATGTTAAAATCTTCGTCTAAAATTGCACTCAAAAGTAGCGGCAGATAGTCGTAAAGATATTCGCTGCGACTTCCGTTTGAAATGCCAACTGTAACTGGAACGGTTCCGCCATTGTTTGTTTTTAAATTTTCCATGATTTCTTCAATTAATTTTGAAGGCGAAACATATTTTTTATTTTCAAAAATGGCCTGTTCAAGTG